>CBFGYO010000162.1:0-8422 GCA_965652975.1 uncultured Chitinophagaceae bacterium
CACTCCCGCGAAATCCTATCAGTAATCCTCGGGGGTGGGGCAGGGTCGCGATTATTTCCGCTAACTGCAAGCCGTTCCAAACCGGCAGTACCTATCGCGGGGAAATACAGGCTTGTGGATATTCCTATTTCCAATTGCCTGAATAATGGCATCGGGCGCATGTTTGTACTCACACAGTTTAATTCCGCTTCGCTGAACCGGCACATCAAAAACACCTATCATTTCAGTGCATTCAGCAAAGCATTCGTGGATATCCTGGCTGCGGAACAAACACCGGACAACCCGGCCTGGTACCAGGGTACTGCAGATGCCGTGCGCCAGGGATTGCGACATATTGAACCGTTCGACAGTGATTATGTACTCATACTTTCAGGCGACCAGCTTTACCAGATGGATTTTGCCGAAATGCTCGACAATCACAAAAAACTGGGAGCAGATATTTCTGTTGCTACCATCCCCGTTGCATCACGCGAAGCGCCTGAATTTGGAATTCTGAAATCCGACCAGGGATTGATCACTTCATTCATTGAAAAACCAAAGAAAGAAGTTTTGGACGACTGGGTAAGTGATACGGGCGATGAAATGAAACAATCCGGCCGCATTTACCTTGCTTCGATGGGTATTTATATTTTTAACAGGAATCTGCTTTTCGACCAGTTGCAGACAGAATTCAAGGATGCTACGGATTTTGGTAAGGAAATTATACCGCAGTCGATCGTAAAATATAAAGTAGCAAGTTACCAGTATACCGGTTACTGGACAGATATCGGGAATATCTATTCATTTTTTGAAGCCAACCTCGATCTTACAAAGGATATCCCGGACTTCAACATGTTCGATAGCGATCGTACGATCTATACAAGGCCACGTATGCTTCCACCGGCTAAAGTAAGTGGCACCACCCTGGAAAAAACGCTGGTGGCGGAAGGATCCATCATCAACGCATCTCGTGTGGAGCACTCCGTAATTGGCATCAGGTCGCGTGTGGGACACGGCAGCACCATTGTAAGTACTTATATTATGGGCAGCGATTACTACGAAACATTACCGGAGATAAATGATGCAAAAGCCAAAGGCATTCCCTTATTAGGTGTCGGTGACCGATGCTATATCAAAAATGCAATCCTGGATAAAAATGTGCGGATTGGAAATGATGTTCGAATCAATGGTGGTGCACACCTGGAAAACCAGGACCATGCATTATTTACCGTTAAGGATGGAATAATCGTTATCAAAAAAGGAGCGGTGATACCGAATGGCTTTGTGATTTAAAAAAATGCAAATGCAATGTGGAAATATGAAAATGTAAAAACCATTTCACCTTAAACGCATATAATCTCTGGTAAAGAGGGCTGTTCATCCATTTTCACATTTTCACATCTACACATTTTCACATTTTTCTCAGCCTTTTCGTTTTTCCCAAAATTTCGTGTAATTATTACACAAACTCCTTATCTTCCCAGCGATAATAGCTAAAACGATTGCTTATGTCTATTGCGTTCAAAGGAGATAAACCCCGGTTGACTCTTTCCCAGATTATCAATATGAGCGTTGGCTTTTTTGGGATCCAGTTTGGGTGGGATCTGCAACGTGCCAATATGGGAAGCATCTATGAAAATCTTGGTGCTAATCCTGATGAAGTCCCCTTTTTATTTCTTGCTGCACCGCTTACCGGTCTTGTAGTACAACCGATAATTGGTTATTTAAGTGATCGCACCTGGCACCCACGGTGGGGCAGAAGACGCCCTTATTTTATGTTGGGCGCAATCCTTAGTTCCATTGCTCTCATTTTTATGCCACATAGTTCTGCATTGTGGATGGCAGCAGGTTTACTATGGGTGCTCGACACGTTTGGTAACGTAGCAATGGAACCATTCAGGGCATTTGTAACAGATAAGTTGCCCGACTCGCAGGTAAATCGTGGTTTTATCATGCAAAGCCTGATGATCGGACTTGGTGGAAGTATTGCTTCCTCCTTGCCATGGATCATGAATAATATTTTTGATAAAACAAATACTTCGGCTGCCGGTATAATTTCGGAAAATGTAAGATGGTCGTTTTATGTTGGCGCTTTCTTTTTTCTAAGTGCGGTGTTATATACCGTTTTTACAACCAAAGAATATCCACCCGCTGATTTAGATGCAAGTGGAAAAGTCAAAAAAACAAAGGGCGGTTTTGTAAATGCTGTTGGCGAAATGGCGCACGCATTGCGTAACATGCCCGACCAGATGAAACGTATTGCCGTTGTGCAGTTTTTTACATGGCCGGGCCTGTTCCTGATGTGGTTTTATTATACAACAGCAGTGGCAGTGAATGTATTTGGTGGTACTGATAATAATGACCCGGTATATGCGGAAGGTCGCGACTTTGCCGGGCTTACGCTTGCATTTTATAACGTAGTTACATTTTTCTTCGCTTTGGTATTGCCATCCATTGCAGATCGGCTTGGCAGGAAAATAACGCATGCTTTATGTTTGTTTTGCGGCGCAATTGGTTTGATAAGTGTAGGATGGGTGCATGATAAGTACCTGCTGTATTTGTGTATGACAGGTGTTGGTATTGCGTGGACCAGTATCCTTTCGATGCCTTATGCAATGCTTAGCGGATCACTTCCGCGCGACAAAGTGGGTATCTACATGGGTATCTTCAACTTCTTTATCGTGTTGCCCGAGATCATTGCTTCATTAGGGTTCCAGGGTATTATGAAAAATATATTGCACAACGACCGGGTGCTTGCTATACAGGTAGGCGGAGGATTGTTTGTACTAGCGGCCATCCTTTGCCTTTTGCTTGTGAAGGAGAAAAAACCTGTTAGCGAAACGGAAGAGTTGAAGATTGAAATTGATGAGAAACGATCAATATAAAATGTTATGAGAAAAATATTGTTCGCTGCAATAAACCTGCTTATCGCAGCCTCCCTGCATGCACAGCATATCTATCCCACACACTGGTGGGTAGGCATGAATGATCCCAAACTCCAGTTGGTGATTCATAGTGATAAAAGTATTAGCGTGGACAAGCTGGCGTTCCAGTCGTCCAGCAAGGATGTAAAAGTGCTGAAGGTGCACAAGACGGAAAACCCGCGTTATCTTTTTGTAGATGTTGAAATTGCCCGTGCAGCAAAACCTCAAAAGGTAAAGTTTTCATTTGGTGGTGTGGTACGTAGTGACTGGACAACATTTGAGTTTGAACTCAAGGCTCGCAACCCTGCAAATGGTAAAACGCGGGTAATGGGTGTTACTGCACAGGATTTTATTTACCTGATGATACCTGACCGGTTTGCCAATGGCGATCCCGGTAACGATATTATCCCCGGTTATCGCGAACAGGCCAATGACCGTAGTAATAAATTTACCCGTCACGGTGGCGATTTCAAAGGTGTAACGGATCATCTTAATTATTTCAAAGAATTGGGAGTAACAACTATCTGGATGACACCGGTGATTGAAAACAATACCAGTCTCATGCATGAATGGGGTAATACAATAGCAGGTTATCACGGTTACTGGTTTACTGATCACTACCAGATAGATAAACGACTTGGTGGTAATGAGGGCTATCACCAATTGAGCAATGAGTTGCACAAAAACGGGATGAAAGTGATCCAGGATGCCATTTACAATCATGTGAGTAAAGAACACTGGTCGGTGCTTGATCCACCTATGAAAGATTGGATCAACAACTGGCCCACGCTTACCACGCCAAATCACCGTGAAGAGGTAATGTTTGATCCCTATGCATCTGCCTATGATAAAAAGGTGATGCTCGATGGTTGGTTTACCGATCACCTGCCGGATCTGAACCAACGCAATCCTTTTGTTGCAAAATTCCTGATCCAGCATGCGATCTGGACTACGGAAGAATATGGCATCGATGGCTGGAGGGTAGATACCTATAAATATTGCGATGAGAAATTTTTAAACGATATAAATACGGCACTAGCGAAGGAATTTCCCAAGCTTACCGTATTTGGCGAATCGTGGGTAAGCACGCCGGTGGCTAATGCTTACTTTACGCAAAATAATATGCTCACACCGTTCCGGCACAATGCCAAAGGTATGCTCGATTTCCAGTCATGTTTTGCCATGCTGGCCGGTATGAATGAACCTTATAACTGGTCGAATGGCGTTGGCAAAATTTATATGACAATGGCGCAGGACGTATTGTACAAACAGCCAATGAATAATTGCATCTTTCTCGATAATCATGATATGGATCGTGTGTTTTCAGTTGTGGATGAAGATTGGAACAAACTGAAGATGGGTATCAACTGGCTTCTTACGCTTCGAGGCATTCCGCAATTGTACTACGGCACGGAGGTGTTGATGAAAAATAAGAAAACCAACACGGATGCTACTGTGCGGGAAGATTTCCCAGGAGGATGGAAGGAAGATCCGGTATCGCGATTTACAGCATCAGGAAGATCAGCAAAGGAAAATGAGGCCTTCAACCATGTAAGTAAGCTCGCAAATTTCAGAAAATCTTCATCGGCAATTACGAGCGGCAAAACCATGCAGTTTGTACCCAAAGATGGCGTGTACACTTATTTCCGTTATGATAGCAGGCAGACAGTAATGGTGATTACCAATACCAGTGATAAAGTAGTAAAGCCTGACTGGACTGCCTATTCGGAACGAGTACAGGGTTTCTCGCGGGGAAAAAATGTTGTTAACGGAAATATAGTCACTCTACAGGCTATGGAGATACAGCCGAAAGAAAGTTTGGTGATAGAGTTGCTTAAATAAAACGCAAACAAAAAAATCGAAAGTCATTTTTTTCGCTTCCTTACCACATAGAATCATAGTCACAAAGATCAACATAGTTTGTAGACTATTTAATATCTATGTGGCGACAGATGTGTATCCCAATAATGTTTAGCGATGTGCAGAGGCCAACATAGAAAAACTATGAATTGACAAAAAAACTATGTTGATCTTTGTGCCTATGATTCTATGTAGTAAAAAGGAAATACCAGTAGCGCCGACCTGGCAAACTGGATAATTTTTATAAGAATAGATTCCAGACTGATTGCTGCCCCCACGTACCCCAATCTTTGGTAACTTTTAAAACAGTTTCCTGCAATTCAGTAGCTTTCTTTTTCTTTCCTTTTACCGGGGGGGCAACAATACTTGTATTTACCCCATTCACCTGCACCTTCGTTGCGATCCAACTGGTAAACATCCTGGGTATGGTAATACCAAGGATCATCCCCGGCAAGCCGTGAATACCCATTGGCCCGCCACTGATCATAATCTCATCTGTATAAAATGCAAATACATAAACGCTATCGAAAATTTTACCCACCGCTTTACGGCAATTGAAGCCAGCTATCTCCCGGGTTTCATTCGGTACCAGCTTCCAGTCTATCTGCATCAGTGAATCCTGCAGCAGGTAAGTATTATCAAACACAAATTTTTGATCTGTAAATGTTCCTGAGCTATAATCGTTGTACCAGAAATTGTCTTCAACATTGTTGTTTCCCCAGGGAAGTTTGGTCCGTTCATCCAGGCGATCAAATTTGTAAATAGCTTTATTATCGGTAAATGTGTAATGATACCAGGATGTCGAGAATTGAGGAATCTTATCCTTCCACATTTCGGCCCAGATGCCGTCTCCAAATGTTTTGTGGTTATTAGTTCGCACTTCAAACTCTATCAGCCCGCTGCTGATATATTGCTGCGCCTGTATGCCGGTCATACATGCTATCATCGATACAATCAATACTAGTTTTTTCATACAATTCAGTTTATTACCAGGTGGCAGGTTTACCATTTTTCGAAATATTCCAGGTTACAGTCAATAGCCAGAACCTACGCAAAGTGTTATAATAGGTTTCTGTAAAACCGGAACGCTGGTAACCGCGATTCTGGTTAAGTATATCGTAAAGTCCTAACTGTACCTCAAGTTTATTATTCTTCAGCATCCGTTTGATAATTGACGCGTTCCACGTTGTGAAATTACTTTGCTCTGTGAAGCGCGGGTCTTTTTGGCGCACCTGCACATTCGCGTCGGTCTTAAATTCAAAATTCTTCGGCAGGTTTACCCGCACATTGGACCATACTTCAAGTTGCCAGAATTCAGCATTCGCGGCTGTATTTACGCTTGCCGTGGTTGTATTCTTGGTAAAAGCAGTGCTGACATAGAAATCATACTTTTTGTCAACCCACTTGCTCAAATTTATCCTAAGACCATAATTACGCAAATCGGTTTCATTTTTACTACCATTGATGAAATCGATATTATGGTTGAAATTGATAGTAGGGCCAAGGCCGAAACGTAACTTCCAGTTGGTGATCCTGAAGCCATAATCACTATAGAAACTTAGATTGTACACACCTGAAGCATTCACCGTCTGGTAAGTTCTTTTACCAAATGAGTCAATTATGCTTGACTGTACAAATGCATCTTCCGTGAGATTGATATTAATGCTCGTCCAAAGGTTTCTTTCTTTTAAGACGTTGTAAAAATTATACCCAGCATTGAAATTGTGCCTGAACGACTGGTCGAGGGCGGGGTTTCCAATATATATATTTAGCGGATCGGTGTTTACACGTATCGGTTGCAATTGTTCAAGCGAGGGGGCGTTCGTTGACCCATTATAATTGAATCGTATACTCTCGTTGGGTTTAAATTTGTATGTAAACGATGCCCTCGGGAAAAAATTTGTGTATTTATAATCGGTCGCTGTTTTATCTGTTACATTTTCCTGTTCAAAATCACTAAAGCCAACCGCCGCGCCAAAAGAATAATTAAACTTCTTTTTGTTGACCCGGAAATTAAGTCCAGGTGTATTCACCATTCTCCTGAAAATATAGGAATTGCTAAGCGTATCAATGTATTCTTCGTATTTCCCGTTCACATTCTTTTCGTTGGTGATGCGATCATTACGGCTATTGTTATAAAACATGGTATAACTTAGTTCCAGGTAAAAATCCTTTGCAAGAGGTTCGGTATATGCAATCTTGGTATTCAAACCCCTGGTCTCATTGTCTCGCAGGTTCAGTTGGTCAATGGTGTCCTGGTCAGACAATATGCCCGCTTTATAATACTTATTCAGTGCATACAGTAAGCCTTCGCTTTCAAACTTAACCCAGTTAAGGTCAGCACTCACCGAAAGCGTCCTCGAGAGTTTTTTGAACTTGTGTTTCCACAAAAAATTAGATGTTATACTGTTGTTGTCAGAAATATTATTGCTCTTTCGCAAGCTCGTATTTAATGTATCCAGGTTAATTGTAAATGATTCACCATAGAAATCACTGGTCGACTGTACGTGACGATTATTCACTTTTGTCGTCCACTTGATGGAATTATTCGAATCCAGGTTGAGGTCGAGTGTTAGATTAAAAGCATGTTTATTGGTCGAGTTAAATGAATTACTCCAGTTGTTGGTTCTGTAGCTTGTATCTGGCAGGAAAACGCTGGCAAACGTGGCAACCGTAACAGGTGCATTTACCTTGGAGAATTTATAACCCGAATTAATGCTTTGCTTACCATTTCCAAATTTATCGCTGAAATGTAACCCTGCGTTCCAGTTTTGCGGTATACCATTGCGACCGCCCCAATAACTATCTTCATCGTTGTTGGTGATATAAATGCCTCCATCGTCCGTAGTTTCCATATTAGCCGGGCCACCGCCATAATTTTGAGCATCTTCCCAATCGAGATTGGTTTGCCCGGTATTACTCATGATGCCATAGCCCGCCAGTTTTCTTTTTGCTTTAAAAGAATTCAGCATTACGGCATTGTTGTATTTGTCCGGTAATCCGCCACCGAGCTCCACTTTACCAAAGTATCCCTGGTTTTGTTTCATTTTCAGGTTGATGGTTTTATCCTTTACACCATCATCGATACCTGTAAATTCGGCCTGGTCACTTTTTTTATCAAACACTTCCACTTCCTTTACGGCATCGGCCCTAAGATTTTTGGTTGCAATTCCCGGATCGCTGCCGAAAAATTCTTCACCATCCACTAATACTTTCTTTACACGTTCGCCCATTGCCGTGATCTTTCCGTCTTTATCTACCTGTATCCCTGGCAATCGACGCAATAGCTCTTCCACGTTGGCGCCCGCCCTCACTTTAAAGCTATCCGCTGTATACACAGTAGTATCTCCTTTGATGCGAATGGGCGAACCGCTTTTAATAATTACTTCAGCTAACAATTTGCTTTTGGGGATCAGGTTGATCGTACCCATGTCTACCGGCGTACCTGTCAAAGCCACTTTATCAAAATAATCGCCCTGGTAGGGATGGGTGATCATGACAATATATTTACCATCATCCATTCCCATTAATGAAAACTTACCGTCTTTATCAGCACGGGTAAATTTTACTAATACAGAATCGGATTCGCGCAACAGGCTTACAACTGTATTGGAAAGATTCTTTTTTTCAGTCGTATCGGTAACAGTACCTTTAAGAGA
>CBFGYO010000163.1:0-8392 GCA_965652975.1 uncultured Chitinophagaceae bacterium
ACTTTTCCAAGACCTATTCCAAGAGGTACATTGTAATTGCCACTATACAGATCGAACGACCATATGCCGGTACTGCGTACATACACGCCGCCGCCTAGCTGGAAGATTAAAAACATCTGCGGTATCAGCAGGCTTACGTTCTCGCGATCTTCATCACCAGCAAAAGATATTTGCCATTGCAGCAGGCTTCCCCACTGCATCTGTTTGCTTTTGGCGAAAAAAGCAAGTGCGGATACACCAGTTTGCCACTTACCCTGTCCAAGATCTTTTGTTCCTGTAGGCGCTACTATCAATGACCCTATGCCAAACTTGTTGCCGGAGGTTGTTGAAATAGTATAGATCCCAAACATGTTGAAATCCCCAAGACCGGTAACAGGCTCACTCGCTGGCAAGGAAGAAACAATAAAAGGCATACTGGCGCGAATCAAAACCTTACCAATCATCTGCGAGTAGCGCGCTAAAAACTGGTTGATGGTTGCGTCTTCAACACCATATAGTCTCGACACATAATAATTCTGCAGGTTAAACGCCTTTCCATCGGCCATAGGGTCATTTGCTTTTTTTAATTCCGCGTCACTCAATGTGGGACCCGGTGCGGCTGTTTCCTGGGCATCAAGGTTTACTATTCCCAACATGAACATTGCTACAATAAAACCTTTCAACTCGTAATTCCTATTACTTTTAATCATACTATCCTTTTTTTCTCTATGTTGTTCTTTGTGACTATGATTCTATGTGGTGAGCCTATGGTTTCCCACCACGAAAAGTTCAATAAGGGAAACCATAGGCTCACCACATAGAATCATAGACATATAGATCATCATAGTTTATAGTCATTATTTTAGAATATCCTTTTCCAGTCATTCTTCATACTTATCACCTGCCACTTATTTTTCTTAGCTGCATTCAAAGAGGCATTATCTTTTTCCTGGTAAGCAAATTCCCGTGCAGCATCATCATGATTAACTAATAGCTGCAAGCTTGGATACTTACTTCCCTGGCTGTATTTTAGCATGGCAATGTCACCTGCCCCCCCTTCATTTCCGCACGCGAGAACGGGGCGTTTACCAATATGCATTTGTATACCTACCGGTTTTCCTTCCTTATCATTAAGTAAGGCTGCAGATGGCTC
The DNA here is from genome assembly GCA_965652975.1 of uncultured Chitinophagaceae bacterium. GTDB lineage: Bacteria > Bacteroidota > Bacteroidia > Chitinophagales > Chitinophagaceae > CADEDV01. The sequence continues at coordinate 1,133 of CBFGYO010000163.1, forward strand.
GCGCAAAATGCTAAGCGTACTGTCAACAAATTTGTACTTAAACGTAGTGCCGATCACCTGCTCCGTTGGTATACCATATAATTGTTCGGATACACCCCTTACAAACTCAACCGTACCACCAGTACATATAAAAGTCTTGAAGCCATTGGCCCGCAAATAATGAAGTAGTTCCAGTTGTGGTTGATATACGATTTGGGTAATGGGTACATTCCGACCAGGATAGGTTGCAGTTGCAAAAAACTCTTTTACGCTTGCTTCAAATTCATCCTCGGTCATGCCGGTATGCGTTGCTGCTATTAACTGCAACAGGGCCTTTTCACCTCCCTGTGCAAACCAGGCCTTATCTTTTTCCACAACAGCTTTGAATGGCTGTTGTGTTGCAAGCGATGGTTTATTCTTTACCATCTTCTTTACCTGGTACATCGCAAACAATTCCTGTACATATGGCCGCTCTGCCCACAGTGTGCCATCATTATCAAAAGTGGCAATGCGGTCATGCACAGGTATATAGCTGGCTGAGCTGCTGTCAGTGATTTCCTGAACAAAAGCAATAATAGACGACTTCACGGACCCCTCATTCCAGGAAGGCAAAGGATCTATAGCGGTTTGAGCACTTGTGAAAAATCCAATACTCAATGCAACTATTACAAGTTGTATGTATTTCGAAAATGCGTTCACACTATAGTTATCCATGTAATTGATATCATTAGTTGTCTTCTTCAAAGCATGGATCAATTGTAGGCAGCCCAAAGTTTATCCAGGTCGGGGTTGAGTATGATGTCTGTTCTCCTGTTCTTTGCCCGTCCTTCTTCCGTTGAATTATCTGCAATAGGATTGTATTTGCCTTTGCCTGCTGCAGTGAGTCGTACCGGGTCTATTTTGTAAGTATCACGAAACGCGCGGACCACGCCATTTGCTCTTTCGGTACTAAGCGTCCAGTTGTCGGAACCTTTCTTAAACATTTTATCGTCCGTATTACCTAAAACAATTACCCGCAGATTAGGATAATCACCCAATATGCTGGCAACAGGTGCAAGTGCTTCTACTCCTCCTTTATCGAGCGCTGCACTACCACTCTTGTAGAGAAGATCCTGTGGCAGGCTTACAAACACATACCCGTTCTTCATATATACATCCACTCCTTTTGCCTTGAAATCGGCCAGGGCAGTCTCCAGCTTTTGTTGCACTTGTGCCAGTGCTGCATCCTGCCTTGAAAGCACATCCTGTGCTGCCTGGTATTTTTCCTGTGTTGCTTCACAAGTTTTTTTATACTGTGCATACTCGCCTGACATGGAAGTATTTTTTGCATTCAGATCGGAAACCTGTTTATTGAGCTGGTCAATATTTGCCTGAAGTTTCGCCGTTTCTGCCCGTAGGTCATCTACCTGCATTTGTGATGCTTCCAGTTTTTTACCGGTACCGCAAGATGAAATAAGTATCACCGTACAGATTGCGGTGACAACGATTGATAGTTTGTGTGCCATGAGTTTTTTTTTAAATTGTTAAGCTGATCGGTTATCACTTCACCTTTAATATGGTTCCGTCAGCAGAATAATAAAGCTTCTTTGTTTCCTTTCCATTTGTAGCGGTGACTTCGTAATACTCTTTACTTTTGGAATAATTCGTTTTTTTAAAATAGTTTTTGGAGGTTACTTTATAACCTGGGTGTGATTCTGAGAGATTCTTAAGCGAATTCCTGATAGGCTCGGGTAGTTTATCAAGTTTTTCTTCTGTTTTGGATTGAATCAGCGTGCCATCCTGTGCATACAAGCCATAGTATTGCATACTTCCCCTTTTGAAACTGACTGTATAGTAATCAACACTCTCCCCTTCGGGCAAATTATCTTCTTCTGTTACCGTCCAGCCGCCTTTGGTAACACCGCTCGCCGGCGCCTGGAAATATTGCACGGCAGTGGCGTCAGGGAATCGCTTGTTTACCGAATCCACAACCTGCTGGGGTGTTGATTTCTTATTGACCTTTTTGGTGCCTGTAATTACAATATCGTTTTGTGCATGTGCCAGCCCCACCAGGAGCATTGTGATCGTCAGCAATAAATTATTTTTCATAATTGATAATAATTTATAGGTGATTGAATAGGTTTTGTGTAAATGGTGGTCCTGTATTTTATCGCTTTCCATACATCGAATTACCTTTACGCAACTCCTCGTCTTTGCGTTCGAGTTCCAATGCCTGGTAAGCAATTATTTTTTTCAGCCTGGCATTTTCTTCCATGTACTGTTTAAGCTCCCATTTTGTTTTGTTCCTCATCAGTGTTTCCTGCTTATTTTCGTCGTTGCTGCTAAATTTTTCCCGCCACCTGGAAAACACGCTGTAGGAAAGACTGTGATGACGTAATGCCTTATTAATACCGATTTGCTCAGCTTGTTTTAATATTTCAAGCTTCTGCTCATCCGTAAATTTTCTTCTCCCGTTTGACATTGTAGTAGGATTGAAGATGAATAATAACTCGTTCATTGTTTATTTTTTTGCTGCACCTGGAGGAAAACTGGCCATGATGGAAGCGACAGCGTCAGCAATTGCTTTGTCGAGGTCCTTTGCTGGTTTGTCGATCTCCTTATTTCCAGTGCCCTGCCAGATAAGCGATTTAGTGGATGCATCAATGATGTCGATGATAAGCGAACCATCTTTGTAATTATCTACATTATAGCTGGTGGTACTTGACAGCCCACCGGCACCCCATGCATACGGCCGGTAAAAACCACCATAACCATAATAATTTGTCGTAGAGCTCACGTTTGTTTTATCCTTAAATATGGCAACCGTGTTTACAAGCAACTCAGGAGAAGTGGTATTTTCCTGGAATCCTTTCTTAAGCATTTCATTTTTTATGGAACTGATGATACGTTTCTTGTTGAGTTCACTTACTGTATTGCTCATGCTATCAGTGTTGAACATGGTAAATGTTTTATACCTGCTGAAATTGACATTCCTGTCGTAGTCCGACGATACGGTTAATGCCGGCCCGCAGGAAAGACCCGCAACCCACAGCAACAGCAGGCATTGAATCAATCGATTCGTTCTCATACATTTGTTTTTAGTGTATATAAAATGAAAACATAATCGTAGTACCCTGTCTCCGAAATGTTGAGCGATGTATTTGACACTTCCCTTGGCGTGGCCCTGTCAAATTCAAATCACATTACTCGCGATACCTCAAAACTATTTTGAGATACCTCTCAACATTTTTTACTGATCCTGCTAATCGGTTTTTCAGAGGACGAAGCGCTTGTCCCATTCTTTTGCTGAAGGTGTACACGCAGGAGCTTATTAGTCCTACGCAATTGTTTTTCAACAGTATTAAGTGGCCTGTTTAGTACCTGGGCTATTTTTTTTACTGGTAGCTGGTCGTGGTCGCTGAGCTCGAAAACCTGGCGGTACTTCACGGGTATGGTTTCGAGATAGCCAGAGATAGCTCCCTGCAATTCTTTCAGATTGATGGACTGCTCCACATTGTTGTGCCGGTCTGCAACATCTTCAGCAGCCTTTTGTATATGTTTTCGATAAATTGCCCGAGCGCGAAAATGATTGAAGATCCTGTTGCGCATTGCCGCATACAGGTATGACGAAATCGAAGTTTTAATGTTCAGGCTGGCTTTCCTCACATGCAACTGAATGAAAAGCTCCTGTACCAGTTCCTCACTAGTACCTTTATCGCCCAGGTAAGTAGAAGAGAAATTAACAAGAGGGTTCCAGTACCGCTTATACACCTGCTCGAATACAAAATCATTTTGACACGCAGTAGTTGATTTACCTGGTGTAGCTGGTTTTATGTGAGGTGTCAAAATATTTTCCATATTTATTTCTTTCAACGGGATTAGGGACAATTAGCTGGTAAATAGTGATCAGGAAAGAGAGAGCTAACTATTTACAAAAGAAAATGATGAAGGGGCAGAAACAAGATAAAAAGGCCTGCTTTCTGTCAATCGTTATAACCCTATGCCAACTAAATGGGCAGTTTTATAAAGATGCGCTATCAGGTATCTTTAAATAATCGTGGTAGCTATTGTAGCAAAACAACTTATGTATTTGCAACAGACGTAAAAGAGTAAATACGGCACAACACTGAAATTCGTAAGTATGTGGCATCAGAAAGCCTGATCATCCTGGTGATCGTTATGCGTTCCCATTACATTTCGGCCAAACGCTATAAACTTTGGCAGGTAAGTCGTCCATTTATTTGTGCTTCACTGATGCCGATAGTAAATTACATGGCAAGCAGTGTTTTCATAAAAGTAGAGATTTAGTAAGCCGGGAGATGGTATTAAGTGCAGCAGAACTTAATACCGGATACCCGGTTTTTTATTACTACTCCCTCAGCAAATTACCAGCATCTAAGGATATAGTAGCAGATACCTCAGGCTATTGGTTACAAAAATTAGCACCAGGGAAGAAGCTGTGTAAAAGAATTCTTCATAAATGTACCCCTCGAGAAAATATTCCAAGTTTTATAAGTATTAGCTAAGAACAGTTTAAGCTATTATCAAAGGGCGATTGCCGACTGTAACTTCATAATAGCAAATAAATTATTGATCTCTTTATATCCTCCAGCATTTAAAACTTAAAAAACATCTACTATGACTATTAAATTACACCGATGGTTGGCATTATTGATACTGCCTGCTCTAAGCGGATGTTATCCCAAGGGAGCCGAGTATGTTGAGGAGCTTGATCTTGTGTACACTAATTACGACCAGGCTTTTGCTTTTTCCAGCAAACAAACTTATGCCATGCCGGATAGTATTATTAAGATCACAGGTGAGGCTTTTGAAGATCCCGACGGTAACGGCAAACCGCAAATGGTATCAGCTACCTACAGTGTACCAATCCTTCAACAGATTGATCAAAACATGGCGGCTAATGGTTGGCAAAAGGTATCAAGAACGAGCAATCCCGATGTGGTGCTACTGGTATCCGCAATCACCACTACCAATATCTATTACTATTACGACTGGTGGTATTGGGGCTGGTATTATCCGGGCTGGTATCCCTGGTGGGGCTGGTATTACCCTTATGCACCGGTGTATGTGGATGGATACAGAACGGGCTCGCTGTTCGTGCAAATGGTCGATTCGAAAACAGCACCCCAGGTGGATAATGTACCTGTTGCATGGCACGCCATTTTTAATGGTATGCTGGAAGGTTCTACTCCCGACATTGTAACGAGGATACAACGGGGTATTGACAAAGCCTTTGCGCAATCACCATATTTAAAACATTGATAAAAATTGGAAATATGAAAAATATTATTCTGTCGGCACTTGCATTGTTTTGCATGCATGTTGCAGGAGCGCAGCTTAAGGTGGCCGTCACATACCCGATAGCCTTTCCAGTAGGTGATTTGAGTGACTATATTGATGCAACGAGTTTTCGTGGTATAAGCCTGGAATTGTATAAGAATATAAAACCAAATGTAGCCGTGGGCCTGGAAACATCGTGGTCACTATTTTATGCACGGGAAGATGAAAAAGTATATACCGAGGGCACCGCTTCGATATCAGGTGTGCAGTATCGCTACACGAATGCCGTTCCCATACTCGCGATGGGCAAATTTTTTAAACCTTCTGCCAACAAACCCGTGGTTCCCTTCGGAGGATTAGGTGTGGGTACACTTTTTATTAACCGGTATGCTGATTTTGGTTTATACCGCGTGACTAACGATACCTGGCAATTTTGTCTCCGCCCCGAGTTGGGTATAGTAATAAAAGGGAGAGATAGCAATGGACCTGGTGTGCTGGTTGCGGCGAAATATTATGCAGGATTTAATACAGACGATCTTGAGGGACAATCTTACTTTAGTATAAATATTGGGTTAGCCTTTAGGTAAGATAAAAGTTAAAAGATAAAAGATAAAAGTTTTTTTGGTCGAGGTGGTTATCAAATTGGTGTATGAAATAATCGGAAAATAGCAACGAAGAGAATCTAAAAAGATAAAAGTTCAACCAGGAAGGTATCTCCGGCTGGTTGAACTTTTATCTTTTATCTTTTATCTTCTCTAAAAAGAGATAAAGACTATAGTAACAAGATAAAAGTTTCTCTGGTCGAGGCGGTTATCCAATTGGTAGGCGAAATAATTGGAAAATAGCAACGAAGAAGAATCTAAAAAGATAAAAGTTCAATTAGGCAGGAAAACTCCGACCTGATTGAACTTTTATCTTTTCACTTTTATCTTTTATCTTGATCTCAAGCTATCTGCTTTTGCTTTACCATCCTCAAATAGTCGGAGGGATTGAAGCCGGTAACTTTCTTAAAGGCGGCTGTAAAGGTGTTCCGGTTGTTGAAACCTGATTCTTCGGCAATCGCTTCCAGTGTTTTGGAGCGCCATTCATCATTCTTGATCTTCACCTGGCAGTATTGCACCCTGTATTCGTTGATGAAGTCGTTGAAATGGATATGATAGTACTGGTTAATAAAGGCTGAAAGGTGATGAAGGGGGATAGTTGTATCCTCTGCCAGTTGTTTCAGGTTGTAGCCCTGCTGCAGGTAGGGCTGCTGCGTTAGGAAAAAAGACTTGAGCTGCTCATCCATCCTTGCCAGTTGGGCTTTGTCGAGGTGTACTGAACCTACCAGCACCTGTTTTTCACCTTCGACGGGCACCTCCACTTTTTTTGTGGTCAGCGAATCAGCATTCCGGCTTTTTTTGGTTGAGTTTAGAAATGAAATATTCTTTTTCAGGAGGAATTTCATCATCAGCACGATATAGATCCCAACCGTACAATAGGCGAAAACTTTAAACAAAGAAATCGCCGTAGGGGAACTCATAAATTCCTGGCCGTATATGATCCAGGGTACTACAAAACCCAACAGGCATAACACCGACGGTAAAAGATGTAAAATGTCGATGCGCCGGGTTTGCTTATTTTCAAACTGGTTGCGCAAATGAATGTATCCCGCCGGGATGATCAGGAAAAGCAGGACGTTTATACTCAGGTAAAGACCGGTGTAAACTCCGGAAGATGTATTTCTTTCGCTAAACTCCCGCAACAGCATATATATGCCCAGGAAGGCGAGATTGCCAACACAAAGAAGATTGAAAAGCGAAATTTTTACATTTTTGCCAAAGCTGAAAACTTTGAACGGCCTGATCCACCACATGCAGATCAATGTTGCCAATGCGTATTGCAGGATGAGAATTTCCATAAAGAGTTGTTTTAGTTCATAACAGTTAATAACTCAAAGAAGGAAAGGGTTTGCTTGCGGGGTGTTGAAATTATCCTTATCAATACGACATAACAAATTTC
>CBFGYO010000164.1:0-8381 GCA_965652975.1 uncultured Chitinophagaceae bacterium
CTGTTTTTACTGACAGTATCCACATCATATCCCCAAAACCCCTATTTTTGCCATCCGTTTTAAAAACCCACTTATTATTATTCTAACATGTCTATTATTCAAAAAATCAGGGAAAAGGGTGCATTGATTTCGGCCATCGTCATTGCGCTTGCGTTGTTGGGATTTATCGCCATGGATGCGCTTACTGGTAGAAGTAATCTTTTCGGCGGTTCGCCGTCAACTACAGTAGGACGTGTGAATGGTACCAAGATAAGTTATAATGAATTTCAAAAAAATGTACAGGCGCAGGAACAGCAGATGCAGGCACAAGGTTATCCCTCCGGTGATGCCACTACGCAGCAGGCTGTTGAAAGTGCATGGAACCAGGAAGTAGAGAAAATTGTGATGTCGGCCGAAATAGAAAAGCTGGGCGTACGCGTTAGTGATAAAGAAATGAGTAATAGTATTTTGTTTGGCAACAATCCACCACAATATTTGCGCGAACAATTTACAGATGAAAGCGGGCAGTATAATGCGCAACTAGCATCACAGCAAATTAATACCACACTTAAAAGCGGCACAAACGAACAAAAGGTCGGTCTCAGCAATTACATCAGGCAGCTCGAGCTGTCAAGGAAAGCTGAAAAATATATTTCAATGCTATTGAACAGCATCAACTTTCCAAAATGGATGCTGGAAAAGCAGAATGAAGACAATAGCAAATTGGCGACTGTTTCCGTAGTTAAGAAACCATATCTTGAAATTTCCGATAGCAGCGTGAGTGTTTCCGACAAAGAAATTGAAGATTATATAAGCAAACACAAAGACGACTTCAAACAAAAAGAAAGTCGCAGCATTGCCTATGTTACTTTCAGCGCTGCTCCAAGTGCTGCAGACAGTGCAGCAGTACGGGCAAACATGCTTGCTCTAAAAGAACAAATGCTTACTACTACAGATCTGCAGGGATTGCTGGCCGCCGAAGGTTCTGCGAATGGTTATTATGATAGTTATATCAAAGGAGAGACGATACAAATCCCAAGTAAAGACTCAATCTTTAAAATACCAGTTGGTACGGTGTATGGACCATATGTGGATGATAATAATTACAGTATTGCCAAACTTATCAGCGCAAGGCAGATACCCGACAGTGTAAAAGTCAGGCATATCCTGGTTGCAACAGCAACACCTGATCAACAAACAGGACAAATGACTCCTGTAAGGGACACTGCAACAGCAAAAGCAATCGCGGATAGCGTACAAAGAATAATTGCCGCAGGCGAAAACTTTGATTCAGTGATGGCAAAAGTTTCAGAAGACCCGGGAAGCAAGGATAAAGGCGGTGTATATGAAACTGCGGCCGGTCCGCCCATGGCGCCGGAATTCAACGAGTTTCAATTTACGAAACCAGTTGGTTCAAAAGGTGTAATAAAAACGATTTTCGGTTATCATTATATCGAAGTACTGTCAGCAAAAGGAAGCACTATGGGATATAAGATTGCTTATCTCAGCAAGCCTATAAATGCCAGTACAGAAACAGATCAGAATGCACGTAATGAAGCCAGCCAGTTTGCAGGCAAAAGCAGGGATGAAAAATCCTTTAATGAGAATTATGAAAAAGAGTTAAAGCCACGTGGTATTAATAAAGGAGTGGCTATGGACATTTTCCCTGCTTCGGGTCAACTTCCATCACTAGGCGTGTCGAGATCATTGGTAAGAAAAATTTACGAGGCAAAAAGAGGCGAAGTGCTACAACCCGAACGCGTAGGCAACAGGTATGTAGTGGCCGTTGTAACAGAAATAAATGAGGAAGGCACGCAATCAGCATCGAAAGCAAGGGCGAAGGTAGAGCCGTTGTTGCGCAACAGGAAGAAGGCCGAACTTATCAAAAAGCAATTGGGCACTATCAGCAGTATCGAAGCGGCTTCAACTACGTTGGGCAAACCCGTAGAAGTGGCAGATAGTCTTCGAATGATGGGAGCATTTTCGCCAGTAATCGGGTTTGAACCAAAAGTTATCGGCGCGGCTTTCAACCCCAATAATCGTGGCAAGGTCGTTACTGAAGCAATTGAAGGTGCACAGGGTGTATATGTCATTCGCGTGGATAATGTAACGGCTACTGCTTTAGGTGATGCAAACGTAGCAGAGCAACGCACAAGCCGCTACAATGCAATGAAAGAAAGGTTTGAGCAATTAGGCGGTCAGATCGTCGGTTCATTAAAGGAGGCCGCATCGATCACCGACAACAGGGCAAAGCACTTCTAAAGGAAATTTTTTATAATATATTGAAATCCCGCTCATCGAGCGGGATTTTTGTTTCCATGCTCGTAAACAAGCAGGCATGATAAATTGTTATTTTTGTTAATTGCATTGATATGAGCGAACCCATCATAAATAAGGTATCGGAAAGCGGGCTGGTAACAGTAGACCTGGAAAAATTTTATCCTGGCGGCGAGTCAGTGGTTTTTGATTTGAAGGACCACCTTTTCATGGGGTTAATTTTAAAAGAAAAGGATTTTCGCGAAGCGCTCAAGAACACCGACTGGACCATCTATCAAAATAAGAACGTAGCGGTTACCTGCAGCGCAGATGCGATCATCCCTGTTTGGGCCTACATGCTTGTAGCGTCGTATCTCCAACCCGTAGCCGCGGAGATCGTTATGGGCGATGAAAAAGAATTGCACAAGGTGATGTTTCTTAAAAATCTTGCTGGTATCGACCCTTCCGCCTACACCGACAAACGTGTAGTAGTAAAAGGCTGCGGCGAAACCCCCATCGCAGATTTTGTGTACATGGAAATCACGAAACTTCTCAGGCCGGTGGCGAAAAGTATTATGTATGGAGAGCCGTGTAGTACTGTTCCTATTTTTAAAAAGAGATAAAAGATAAAAACTAAAAGATAAAAGTTGATTCAGGTCGGGATTTCCGCATTGAATCAACTTTTATCTTTTAGTTTTTATCTTTTATCTCTACTAAAACCAACCCCTCCGCTTAAAAATATACAACATCACCAGCGGTACCAGCAACATACCAGCTACCGCAAAATAAAATCCCCATTCGTGATGTGCATACGGGATGATATCGAAGTTCATTCCGAATATCCCTCCTATTACTGTGGCAGGCGCCAGGAGGCAGGTTACAATGGTCATTACCTTCATTACCTCGTTGAGTCGAAGGTTTACATTGCTTACATATAAATCCTGCATACTCATCATCACATCCCGGTAGTTTTCGCTGAGGTCGAAAGCCTGCACGATATGATCATACACGTCCTTGAAATATTTAGTGGTTCGATCATCAAGCAACTCGCTTTCACTGCGTATAATGCCACCAACAAGATCTCTTACTGGTGCGATATTTCTTTTTAAAACGATCAGCTCTTTTCTCAACTGGTTTATGCGTGCCAGGGATCTTGTATTGCTTTTACGTACTACCTCTTCTTCCAACGCTTCGATCTGCTCTCCGAGCGACTCCATTACAATAAAGTAGTTGTCGACAATAAGGTCGAGCATGCCATACATGAGATAGTCGGCAGTACGCTGTCGAACCTGGCTTTTGGCGATCTTCATCTTGCTACGGATGGAATCAAATGCATCACGACTCGCATCTTCCTGGAAGCTGATTACAAAGTCGGGACCCAGCACAATGCTTATCTGTTCCGTTTCAACCGTCTTTTTGGCCGTGTTGAAATAAAGCATATTCAGGAGGCAGTACATGATTCCTTCTACCTCATCCATTTTCGGCCGCTGGTCCACACTCAGTATGTCTTCCATAATAAGTGGGTGAATACCAAAATGAGCACACACCAGTTCTACGTCAGCTTTGCGCAACCCATCGATATTTATCCAGCTTATTTTTTTGGAATCACGGAAGCGAAGGGCATCTGAAACCGAATGTAGGTGACTCTCTTCTACCGTGTCGGCATTATAATCGTATACGGAAACAAATGTTTCATTTGCTTCCCGTCTTTCCGGTACGAGCGTAGGGTTTACGGAAAGAATTTCTTTGGTACGCGTGGTGCCAAAAAGGTTAGGCAGGTAGAGATATTTAAGGTACTTCTCGGGTCGCAATTTCACGTTCATATGAGAAAGTTAACAAAAATCCCTAACCAGTGAAATCGCTAAACCTTTTGAATAGGCTGCGGTCCTACTACTGTAAAAAGTACTTTATGAAAAAACTGGGATTTGTTGCCCTTGTTCTATTTGCCATCATTACACAGATGAATGCACAGCATGTGCGCATGCGATCAGGCTATCCGTCTGGTATAAGCGTTTATGCCGGCACTCCCCGTCCCCACGCAGGTGCGATTTGGATTGGTCCTGAATGGCGATGGCACCGCGGTTATTATGTAAGTGTTCCGGGATATTGGGCTCACCCGCGATATAGTCGTGCCGTCTGGGTGCCCGGTTACTGGCAACACAGCCGCCGTGGATACAGGTGGGCACCGGGCTATTGGAGATAAAAGAATTCTTCTGGTGTAATATGGCGTTAAACAAAAACCCCGGGTCCTTTCGGAAACGGGGTTGTTTTGCTTTCCGGTGGAAGAGAATGGGGCAAAACCTCTTTAAACAAAAAGAACGGTACTTATTTACCGTTGTTGAACATTAAGCAGCAGATATATTATGAAGGGTTAGCTCTTAATTGCGCAAGGTCGTGCTTGTAGAGATGGAGGACAATACCACGCAGTGGGTATTTTGAGAGGATAAAAGATAAAAACTAAAAGATAAAAGTTGTACTAAGTCGGAGTGTCCGGCCTATCACAACTTTTATCTTTTAGTTTTTATCTTTATCTCCTAGAGTAGTTCGTAGAGTGCGCGCAACTTCTCCCTGGTCATTATTTTCTCCCAGTCTTTTCCCAATGCATTTTCCCAAAGGGGTTTCATTCCAAGCGATACATTCATCATTTTTTCAAAATCTGCGTCGCTAAGCCCCTTGCAAATACCACGGGGTATTTCAATCCCGTTTTTTTCTACCATGTATTTAAATTCCTTTACGCCAGAAGGATAAAATTCTTCAAGGTGATTCATAACGATGCAATTGCCAATGCCATGTTTGGTACCCAATAAATAACTCAATCCATAACTCACCGCGTGAGCTACCCCCACCTGCGAGTATGCAATGCTCATACCCCCCGCATAGGAAGCCATCATCAACTGGTCGTCCGACTCATCATCCCACTCATCCTTGTCCACAAAAACATTCCTGCAAAGCTGTAAAGCTTTTTCACCATAACTTTTACTGAATTCATTCAGGTAAGTGCCCTCCAGGCTTTCAATGCAGTGGATATAACAATCCATGCCTGTATAGAATCGCTGATTTACCGGGGCGTTCATGGTTAATACCGGGTCGAGCACTATCTGGTCGAATGGAGTATAGTCGGAATTCATCCCCAGTTTTTTTTCTGGGCCGGTAAGTACGGTTGTCCTCGACACTTCAGCACCCGTACCACTCAATGTGGGAATACCGACTTTATAAACCCCTGGAACTTTTACCAGGTCCCAACCCTGGTAATCGGCAGATGATCCGGGATTGTTCATCATCAGCGATACTGCTTTAGCCAAATCCATTGTAGAACCACCGCCAATGCCAATAATTCCGCTAATGCTGCCAAACTCCTGTTTTAGCTGTTTGGCTAGTTGGTCCACATAAGTTGTTTTGGGTTCATACTGTACATCGGCAAAAAGAATTTTATCATTTCCACGTAAGGGGATGCGGTCAACCAGTGGTTTGCCCTCAAAAAAATGATCAATTAAAAAAATCATCGGCTTTCCATCCTGCCGGTGTGGCGAGATGATTTCATCCAACTGGTTAAAAGAACCACGTCCATACACTACATATCCCACCATCTTGAAATTGCGAAACTTCATACGAGCTGTTTAGGCTGCGAAGATAGGAAGAGGCGCTGAGCTGCGAGCTGCGAGCCTCGAGCCACGGACAAGAGGAATAGAGGCGCGTGCTGACTATTTTACTTTTTTGTTAAACGCATTATTTCTCTATCGCCAGCTTTTAAGACGAGCGTATTGTTTTCGACACTGAATGCATTGCATTTGGCAATAGCTTCCATAAAGACGGATTCGCCATTACCAATATTCGGACATGCCATTTTCGTGGAAATCATTGGGCCGAATTGAATTTTTTCTTTACCGGGAAAACTGTATTTGCCTGAAATGCGGTTGCAACCATTATTTCCGGAAATAGTCATTTTGGAAGTATCGAATGTAATCGCGGGCATCCGGGACTCGCTATAAAGCGTAGTGGGATCCTTTTCACCTTTAATTGATTGCAGGATCCACTCTCCGCCAAGATCTGTGCGACGAGTTGCACTCCGATTGCTTGCAGCGCAGGAAAGAAGAATTATCATCGAGGCAGCAAAAATGATCACTACAGTGCGATTCATAGTTTAAAGTTTTGTTTCAGATGCGGATTCAATTGTCTTTACATAAATGGAGATACAATATGATGCCATCTTAACAACCGCATTGTGTAATTATACTTTGAATTTGATAAAAATAATTTACGGTAAAAAAATTAACAAAGTGCTTGTAAGATTAACTGTGGAAATGTTTACACTAAGAAACTGTTTTCTAATCAACGAACGTGTTGAGGGATCACGAAATTTACGACGAACCACAACGGACACAACATCGTGCTCTTTGTGCATTCGTTGTGTTCTTTGTAGTCCTTAAACAATCAACAACTAAGGACCTAATGCTTATAACAGTTTCTCCGCCCGAAGCAAATCTTCGGGAGTATCAATTTCAACACCCATATAGTCAACTACTACCATGCGCAATGGGATTCCATTCTCGAGATAGCGCAGGCATTCGATCTTTTCAACTGCTTCCAATGGTGAAACCGGCCAGGAAGTGAAGTCGAGCAATGCTTTTTTCCTGAAGGCATACACACCAATATGTTCGTAATAAGTAACGGGCATTTTCCGGTCGCGGGGAAAAGGAATTACAGAACGGCTGAAGAAAAGTGAATTCATATGGCTGTCCACCGTAACTTTTACAAAGTTGGGATCATTGATATCCTCTTCTTTAGTAAGTACCTGCATCATCGAAGCTACCTGCACGGAGGGGTCGCCAAACTGGTTCAACAATTTTTCGAGCGGGGCTTTCTTAACAAAGGGCGTATCGCCCTGTACATTCACGATAATGTCGGCGTCGAGTTCTGCCGCCGCTTCTGCAATGCGATCACTACCACTTTCATGATCGTTACGACTCATGAGTGATTTTCCGCCGGCAGCAGTTATTTCTGTAAAGATCTCTTTACTGTCAGTTACAACAATCACGTCATCAAACAGGCCGGTGGCTACTGTTGCTTCATAAGTGTGGCGAATAACAGTTTTTCCTCCCAGTATCTGCATCAATTTAGCTGGGAAACGGCTGGCAGCATACCGCGCGGGAATGAGTGCTACAGTCTTATTCATACTGTAAAACTAATGGAGTTGCTGCGAAAATATCAGGGATCGAGCTTCTGAAATGGTTTTTTCATCAGCGTGGCAAAATCTTCATCTTTTTCGTTGGGATAATAACGATCAAGGCCATACCGTATCTCACCGGGATCGAGCTTCATAAAAGTTCCCAGCAATCGGTCCCATATAGAAAGAATACCACCATAATTACTATCCGTGTACGGCTGCTTCCAATGATGATGAACTTTGTGCATATTGGGCGAAACAAAAATATAACTGGCTGCAGTATCAAGCCATTTGGGTAAACTGATATTGGCATGCGTAATCTGTGTGGCGATCACCAGCAGGGTCTGAAAAATCATCACTGCATACATCGGCGCTCCGCTTACAATGATACCCATGAAAAAAAACATTCCCCGCACCATGCTTTCTACAGGGTGGTGACGCAATCCGGTGGTTACATCCACATTGTTGTCCGCATGATGTACCACGTGAAATCGCCAAAGGAATCTCACTTTGTGCTCGACGATATGAACGAGCCAGCCACCAAAAAAATCAAGTACAAGCAGGCTGATGATGATCGTCCACAAAATATTTGCGTTCGTCCACCAAACAATTCCAAACTGGTTGGCTTTGCACCAATCCGATAAAACAATTATTATAAAAGCCAGTCCGGTATGTATCAATAAATGCAGGAGCGTAAAGGAAAGATTTACCGTAGCATGTCGCACCTTGTTTTTCTTGTACTGCATGGTGAGAAGAGGTATTGCGCCTTCCAGTATCCATAAAAAGAGCATACCTCCAAGGAGAAATATCATCCGCTGTACGGGATGTTCATCAAGAGTTCCAAAATAGCTGGTAATCCTATCCCACATGGCAATCTAATTGACCAAAAGTTACGAACTAAAATGTAAATGCACTGTCAGGGAATGGTTAATTAAGACGGAAAAAGAGAGTGAGAAACAGAGCGGGAGCGAGGAACAGAGCG
>CBFGYO010000165.1:0-8264 GCA_965652975.1 uncultured Chitinophagaceae bacterium
TGAGAATTAACAAACCGTTTATCCAGAACTTTAGTAGTTATTTAACGGCAAAATCTTGAGATTGTTACATCCAACCCCGAAAATTGTTGATATACTGTACACATATGGGGAAAAATGGCATTTCAACTTATCATTTTTTTTATATTAACTTGTTGGAAATAATACAATTCAGGGGGCAAAGGGATTTTGCCGTCTGATCGGTTCTTTTAAATTCAGCACACAGCATCCGGAACGGATAGACCCATATCCCAGGCTGTTTTTCAGAACAAATGGTATCGGCTCTACACCGTCCAAAACAATCAAAATTCAGCGGATGAAAGAAAACCCACACCGGGAAGACCGGGAACTGATTAGGGAACTGCTTAAACGCTATGAAAACTTAAAAAACGGCCGCCAGCAATCATTCATAGAAGAGGACGCATTTGAGAAAATAATCGATTACTACCAGGAAAAGGAAGACCTCACCAGGGCTTCCGAAGCTGCCGATTTTGCCATGGAGCAATATCCTTATTCGGCCCCGCTTATCATAAAGAAAGCGGATATCCTTATCGCTTCGCGCAACTATAAGAAGGCATTGGATATGCTTGAAAAAGCTGCTCTACTCGATGGGGGTGATATTAATCTTTATATTCTTAAAACAGATGCTTTCCTGGCACTTGATCAGCAGGACAAGGCAATTGTACTGCTAGAGCAGGCGCTTACGATTTTCGAAGGTGAAGAACGTCTTGAACTGCTTTTTGAACTTGCGGATGTTTATGACGACTACGAGGAATTCGACAAGGTATTCGACTGCCTCAAATTAATCCTGGATGATGATCCCAACAATGAAGAAGCGTTATATAAAATTTGTTTCTGGACAGATTTCACTGGGCGAAATGAAGAGAGCATCCGGCTGCACCAGCATATTATCAACGAGTATCCTTACAATGAACTGGCATGGTTCAACCTGGCCGCTTCCTACCAGGGTTTGAAGTTATACGAAAAGGCTATCGACGCTTACCAATATGCGATTACGATTGATGAAAAGTTTGATTACGCTTATCGTAATATGGGAGATGCATATATACGTTTGAGAAAGTATAAAGAAGCGATAGAAGCATTGGAAAAGGTAAATGAGCTTGCAAAACCGGAAGATGTTATTTTCGAAGCAATTGGTCACTGCTATGATCGACTTCGCAATTTTGCGCAGGCACGTTTCTATTATCGTAAGGCTTCGCACATGCGCCAGGATGATAGCAAGCTTTTTTATAAAATCGCCAGCACTTACTTTAATGAAGGACAGTGGGAGAGTTGTTGCAAACAACTTGAACAAGCACTCAAGATCCATCGGCAACAGTATGAATACAACCTGCTAATGGGAGAATGCAAAGTACAACTCGGCCAGTATCGCGATGCTGTACAGTATTTTACTGTTGTGGTCGCAAGCCGACCACGGAATACGGCCGGGTGGGAAGCGTTGATCCGTTGTTTGTATAAAGCGCCTTACCTGGATGAAGCATTGCAACAGGTGCAGGCGGCCATCATAGCTACATCGCAAAAGCCAATATTCTTTTACTACCAGGCGGCTATCCTGCTTGCAATGGGAAAAAGTAAGGAAGCTCTTATTCAACTCGAAGATGCTATGAGCAAAGCACCCAAACTGCTCAAAAAATTTGTAGAACTCAACCCGGCTGTATTACAAAATCAGTCGGTAGTAGATATCGTTGCCCGCTTCAAACGGAATAAATCGATCTGACGAAAAAGGCCAGGCATAGGTCGTAAGTATCCATTATTACTGGGTATAATTCATTCTGCCTTGTGCCTTGTACCTTTTGCCTTATTTTTGCCCGCGATTAATCGAAAAATCAAATTTCCTTTTGGAAAACAAATAGTTTAAAGCATGAATTTCAACCTCTCGCAGATCCCTGAGCGTATTTTGAAGCCCCGGAGCTCAGGTTTGACCATGGTAATGGATAAAGGACTTAGCGTAAATGAAGCTCAAAACTTCATGAGTGTATGCCATCCGCATGTTGATATCGTAAAATTGGGATTTGGCACTTCCTTCGTAACTCCCAACCTCACTGAAAAGCTCGAAGTATATCGTTCGTATGAAATTCCGATTTATTTCGGTGGTACATTATTCGAAGCTTTCCTTATCCGCAACCAGTTTGATGATTATATACGTGTTTGCAAAGAGTTTGGCATCAGCTATATGGAAGTAAGTGACGGTTCCATCACCATTCCTCATGCTGAAAAGTGCGGGTACATCGAAAAACTTACCAAGCATGGAACCGTATTGAGTGAAGTAGGAAGTAAAGATGCAGCACATATTATTCCCCCTTATAAGTGGATAGAGTTGATGAAGGCAGAATTGGAAGCAGGTTCCACCTATGTGATCGCGGAAGCCAGGGAAGCCGGCAATGTGGGTATTTATCGGGGGAGCGGAGAGGTGAGAGAGGGCCTGGTACAGGAAATACTCACGCAGATTCCTGGCGAAAAGATTATTTGGGAAGCTCCACAGAAAGCACAGCAACTTTATTTTATTGAATTACTCGGCTGCAATGTAAATCTTGGCAATATCGCACCTACTGAAGTTATTCCGTTGGAAGCGATGCGAATAGGTCTTCGCGGGGACACATTCAGTTTATACCTCGATAAAAAAGAAAATGCCTGATGCGGCTTTTTGGACTCATCGGTTATCCGCTCGCTCAATCGTTTTCAAAAAAATATTTTGACGAGAAATTCAGGAGGGAAGGATTGACTGATTGTGTCTTTAGCAATTTCCCAATTGATGAAATAACGAAATTTCCTGCGCTAATTCAGGATAATCCCAACCTGGAGGGAATGGCTGTTACGATCCCTTACAAGCAATCGGTGCTTAGCTACCTCGATGACAATAAAATTCCTACGGGATTAAATGCCTGTAATTGTATACGCATATCCGGTGGCAGGCTTACCGGTTACAATACTGACTATATTGGCTTTGAAAAAAGTTTTGCTCCATTGCTGGCGGAACATCATACCCGGGCATTGGTATTGGGAAACGGTGGGGCAACGGCTGCTGTGGTTTTTGTTTTGCAACAACTGCATATACCATACAAGATCGTGAGCCGGCAATTGCATGATGATTCTGTATTAACTTATGAGCAGGTGGATGAAAAATGTATAGTTGAACATCCTATTATAATAAATACAACCCCTGTGGGGATGTATCCGTATACTGATCAGTATCCACTTATTCCATATTTATTTATAACGGGCAAACACCTGTTGTATGATTTGGTTTATAATCCGGGGAAGACATTGTTTCTTCAAAAAGGTGAAGAGCGAGGTGCGCAGGTAAAAAATGGTGAGGACATGCTGTTATACCAGGCAGAAGAGAATTGGAGAATCTGGAATAAATAATGCGCGATAAGGGCTAACACTCTCAAACGAATCCCACCCCCCGGGTGGGCCCGCCCCCGCCACCACCACCGGTTGCCATAGCATAAAGTGTAAGCAATAAACTAACATCCCCGATAGATCAGGTTTCTTTCCTTGACACTATACGCTCCAGTATGATTGGCTAATCATCAATTCCAGCTTCCTTACAAGTACGGTTAACATGTATACATCCAGGGTCAAATATCACTTAAGAAAGAAACGAAACCAAAGTAAAAACACCGAAAAAAAAGGGAAAAAACTGAAAGCTGATATCCTGGGATAATGTCCGAAAGAAGTTCAACTACTTCCTACCGTCCAATTTCACACGGGCTTCTTCCGGTAATGACATAATCTTCTTCCGCGAGTAATCAAAACATACCATTCCAGTTGAGGCAGCGGCTACAAAAACTTTTTTACCATCAGCATCTTTTTCCAACTTATAAAAAAGCTCGAATCCTGCCTTCGATACTTCACCCGGGTTAACATGTGCCGTTACCCGGTCGCCATAGAAAAGTTCCGCCTTAAATTCAATTGCCACATCGCGCATAATAATTCCGATCCCTGCAAATTGCAATTCTGTATAACCAATACTTGCTAAATATTGCATCCTGGCTTCATGAATGATGGATAGGATTGTATCGTTACCCACATGGTTACCATAATTAAGATCTGTTATCCGTATGGGAATAATCGTTGAAAAAATAAAATCCGAAGGCAGATCGATTTTGATCCGTGGCATTGATTTAGTTTTCAACTAAATTATGGTAAATACTTTTGACCCGGGAAATTACAAAAGCATCTGTAACACCGAACTAAAAAAACTATTATCTATTCACTATTATCTCGAAAAATAATTAGCTTAATTAAAGACTGCTGTCTTTTAGAGTATTTAGCAGGTCGAGAATATCCATGAAGTTTCCCGGCGAAGGTGCCACTGGGGAGTTAGCGATTTTCTTTCTCCATTTTTTCAACTGGTCGATGCAATCATCATCCTGCTCTTCACCCGAAACACAACAAACCAGTGAGCCTAATTTTTTTGAAACACGGATAAAATGTCCATCGGGTGTCATCAGCATTGTGTATCGGCCAGCAATTTCGATTGCACTGTTATTGTTTGCAAATACAGGAGCATTTACATCCGTGCATTCAAGTTCTTCATAAGTATGCACGGGGTTGAAGTTGGCGGATACTAACACCGGATCGGCAGGAGTTTGAAAAAATTCTTCACTTACTTTCTTCATCTTTTGCTTATCGCGTGTATCCAGGCTTGCATAAGTGCGTTTACTGTTTTCAAGTGCGGCATCATTTCGTGCCTCTTCATCAGTAATATTGGAAGGAGCAGATGCGGTAACATCAGTATTAGTATTTACATCATTGCTTTTTCCCGGAGTTGGTATTGATGTTGCCGATTGCTTACCGGTGGCAATGCCATCCTGTTCACTTGCGTTGCGGCTCATTATCCTGACTGCACCAAAGGCCACTATAGCCAGTAGTGCTGCTGCTGCTGCATAACGTGCAAAGGGAATTACTCTCCTTTTTACAGGTGTAATCGCTGGCGCGGATTCTTCATCCAGGGTAGACTTAATTTTTTCCCAGGCACCAACTGGAGGAACAGTTTCGAGATTATATAATGTTTCGGGATAAGTATGCCTTAAGTTCAATTCATCGAGTGCAGCGCTGATTGTGGTCCACGCAGTGGGTGGCGGAACTTCGGTGGAATTATATAATCGGGAGGGGAATTTATCAGTCAATAGCGACTCATCCAGCGCAGTAGTAATCCGGTCCCACAGTGGCGCGGGTGGGGTCACTTCATAGTTGATTAATTTATTTCGCAGGTCGCTCATGGTTTAGTTCTCACTTCTCTTTGCTGGTCTATAAATTGTCTGACCATATCCTGTAGTATAACTTTTGCTCTCGACAATTGTGATTTGCTTGTTCCTTCACTGATCCCAAGCATATCACCAATTTCCTTGTGGGTGTATCCTTCTACTACGTACATATTAAAAACTGTGCGGTATCCGGGAGATAGTTGCCTTACCAGTGCCAATATATCTTTTTCTGCAAGGCCATCAAGCGCAGAAAGCGACTTCCCCTCGATGGTATTCTCTTCCTTTTCAGTAACTGGCTGCAGGTATCTTTTGCGGCGAAAATGTTCGATCGCGGTGTTTACAAATATGCGTCGGATCCAACCTTCAAACGAGCCTTCTCCCCGGAAACTATCCAGTTTTTTAAAGATCTTGATAAATCCTTCCTGTAAAATATCTTCTGCTTCCTCGGCATTGCCGGCATAACGAAGACAAACAGCGTACATCCTGGGTGAAAAACGGCGATACAATTCTTCCTGCATCCGCCGGTTGCCTTCCATACATCCACTTATAAGGTCGAGCTCGGAGATATTTTGGTTGCGTTCTGGGGTCAATTTCAATGATTTGTTTTCAAATTGTTCAAAAATACTACCAGTTTTTCCACCGCCTTGGTTCTGTGGCTATAACGAGCCTTTTCTTCCATATTCATTTCAGCAAAGGTTTTGTCGGAACCAGTCGGCACAAACACGGGGTCGTACCCGAAACCCTGCGAGCCCTTTTTATCAGGGATAATAGTTCCTTCGCAAGTTCCTTCAAAGAGGTGTTCTGTGCCTGCAATTATCAGGGAAACCACCGTTTTGAACCGGGCGCTTCTGTCCTTATACTTGGCCAAATTAGTCAAAAGCTTTTCAATATTCCTATCAAATGAGCGGCTTTCGCCAGCATAGCGTGCGCTTTTTACTCCTGGTTCGCCATTCAGCGACTTCACCTCCAAACCTGTATCCTCGCTAAAGCAACTAATGCCTGTAAGCTGGTATATTGTTTTTGACTTTTCAGAAGCATTTGCTTCGATTGTGTCATGGGGTTCGGGAATGTCAATATCAATACCGGCCTGCTGTAGGGTCAACAATTCAAAATTGTTACCTATCACTGCGCGCACTTCATCTATTTTATGCTGGTTGTTGGTGGCAAAAATCAATTTCATAATGAAAATATAAACGCTAGATGTTGAACAGCCGGCGTAGTGAAAGCCACAGTTTACTTTTCAATACTTTGTCATTCTCCAACTCATCGAGTGATGGGCAATACAGGAAAGAACAATTTGCAAACGCCTGGATCTGGAAAAAAGGAAAATTCATTGGCAGCCCAAATGCTACAGGTTCAATACCGAATAGCAATGTTACGCGGCTTTTAAACTCATCGAGATAAGCTTTATAATCCTGGTTAGGGTGATTGTTTCGGTTTACAATTGCTACATCACCCAATCCGAGCTTGCAGGCTTCGAGCATGGCAGTGAGCAATTGTAATTCTTTGTCAGGTAAATGCACGGCATTTTCATAGCTCACCACTATAAGAATGCTCTTCTTGTTTTCACCTAGCCATTTCCATGTATTAGTTGATGGAGCTTCAGCGAGGATTTTAGTTTCAGCAATTGCATTTGTAATTTCGTTATCACCTATGAGGGTATTACGATATAAATCTGCGATAGCAGTTGCAGGTAAATTAATTTTATTTAGATCCATAAAAGGTCGTCATATTACGAATGGGTGTTAGCTTTTTTTCGTTTCTTTGGACCTTCAAAATTAAACTTTTATGATCGCAGCTATGGATATTTCAATCAGGAAAGCTGAGCACAGCAAATTACAGGATTTGAATCTCGACAATTTACCGTTTGGACGCTATTTCAGTGATCATATGCTCGAAGCCGATTATGAAGATGGTGAATGGAAGAATGTAGAGATCAAACCGTATCAGCCATTACTGCTAAGTCCATCACTGGCCGCCTTACATTATGGCCAGGCGATCTTTGAAGGTATAAAAGCCTATAAGGACAGGGAAGGCAAAGCCTTTATATTCCGGCCACAGGATAATTATCGCCGTTTCAATATATCGGCTGAAAGAATGCAAATGCCAACGGTTCCGGAAGAATTGTTCATGGAGGGGATGCGCAGGCTCGTTGAACTGGACCAAAACTGGATTCCTTCAAGGGAAGATCATTCACTTTATATTCGGCCTTTCATGTTTTCGTCCGACGAGCTTATTGGCGTACGTCCGTCAGACAATTATAAGTTCATGATCATTCTGAGTCCTACCGGACCGTATTACAATGTGCCGATGCGGATATACGTGGAGGAAAAATACGTACGTGCAGCTCCCGGAGGTATTGGATATGCAAAAGCAGCGGGCAATTATGGCGCTGCCATGCTGGCTACGGCAGAGGCTAAACAGAAAGGATACGACCAGGTGTTATGGACAGATGCCGTGGAACATAAATATGTGCAGGAGTGCGGAACGATGAATGTATTCTTCATTATTGGCAATACAGCGATAACGCCCGACCTGGAACAGGGAACGATACTAGACGGCGTTACCCGCCAAAGTGTGATCACGCTGCTGAAAGAAATGGGACTGACCGTTGAGGAAAGATCACTGAGCATTGATGAAGTAATCGAAGCTTATAAGGGAGGCCTACTCTTTGAAGTGTTTGGTACGGGCACCGCAGCCACTATTTCACTGATCAAAGAGCTGCGGTACAAAGATTACGTCATGAATTTCGACGTTGACAACTGGAAAACCGCACCCACGGTGAAGAAATGGCTGGCCGACATCCGCGAGGGCAGGAGAGAAGATAAATATAACTGGATGAGTAAAGTCTAGCTATTTGAAGTAGGTAAAGCTTTGCGTCTCAACCCCTCTTTGCGCCTTTGCGTGAAACTTTTTCGCTAATTAGGAATTTCGCCCCGGTTTAATTTTAAAAACAACCCTTTATTTTTGGAACTTCCCCCCGCCGCCGTTACCTTTGCCGTCCCAAAAATAAAAGGTTCAGAATGCCTACTA
>CBFGYO010000166.1:0-8258 GCA_965652975.1 uncultured Chitinophagaceae bacterium
TTTTTCAATATCCGGTCCAACCAGATGCAACCGAATCATTATTACAACGCTGATCATACCGTACTGCTTAGCAGCAGTGTCTACAATATGATTGCACCTACCGACATCGACCTGCTTTCTACAAAAGTCGATTACGAAAGGAATTTTAAAGGCGGCAGACTGGGCATTGGAGGTAAGATAGCTTTTGTAAAAACAGATAATGATTTCCAGCGCTATAATGTTTACAGCAGCAGCAAGATTTTGGATACACTCAAAAGCAATCGTTTTGAATACAAGGAAAACATCAACGCCCTATATGTAAATTATAATAAAACATTAAAGGGATGGGTGGTTCAATTTGGACTGCGTGCAGAAAACACACATTCAAGAGGTACTTCTACAGGATTCAAGGAAGTGAATAATACAATGATTCCATTTGATTCAACGTTTGAGCGCGACTATACTGACATCTTCCCGAGTGCGGCCATTACGTTCAACAAAAACCCAAAGAGCCAGTGGAATCTTACCTATAGCCGCAGGATCGACAGACCGGCGTACCAGGATCTTAATCCTTTCGAGTTTAAATTGAATGAGTACACGTTCATGAAGGGTAATACAGAGTTGAAACCACAATACACCAATAGCATCGGGCTTACCCATACCTACAAATTCAAACTCAATACCACTTTGAACTATAGCCATGTAAAGGACATCTTCTCACAAATACCAGATACAACTGAAAAGACGAAGGCATTCCTTACCAAAAAGAACCTGGCAACACAGGATATCGTGAGTCTTAATATCAGTTATCCTTTCCAGTACAAATGGTATAGTTTCTTCGCCAATTTGAATACTTACTATTCGCATTATACCGCCGATTTTGGTGGTGGCGATCGTAATATTGACCAGGATGTATATGCAATGACGTTCTATATGCAGAACAGTGCGAAGTTTTGCAAAACTTGGACAGCAGAATTGAGCGGCTGGTACAGTTCACCTTCATTGTGGCAGGGTGTATTTAAGTCAGACCAGATGTATGGAATAGATGGTGGTGTGCAAAAACAGTTATTCAAAGGAAAGGCGACAATGAAACTGTCGGTAAGCGACATATTTAATACAATGAAATGGGGTGGCGAATCCAATTTTGCCGGAGCACATAGCCAGGCAAATGGTAAATGGGAAAGCCGCCAGTTTAAAGTCAACTTTACTTACCGCTTTGGTAGCAACCAGGTAAAAGCTGCTCGTCAGCGTGCAACAGGACTGGATGATGAAAGTAAGAGAGCTAATTCAGGTGGCGGTGGCCAGGGAGGAGTGGGGCAGTAAGATAAAAGATAAAAGATAAAAGTTCATTTAGGTCGGGTTACTCTGAACTAAATGAACTTTTCCTTTTATGTAGATGGATTTATTGAATTAGAAAATAGGTGGCCTGTTCTTATTCGCTTTTTTACCACATAGAATCATAGATATATAGGTCAACATAGAATAGCGAAAAAAGCTATGATGATCTATATGTCTATGATTCTATGTGGTAAAAAAGCCAGTAAATACATCTTCATCCTATCCCTGCTTTTTATATTTCTTTCGCTTCACAAGTTTAGCCTTCACTATTACCACATTCACAAGCGGGCGATCACGATCTACGCCCTTACTGGTTTCCACGGCTGCGATTCGGTCCACAACGTCGAGGCCTCGAACTACTTCTCCAAATACGGTATATGTCTGGTCGAGGTGCGGTACTCCCCCGATTGTTTTATAAACCTCGCGCTGGTATGTGGGTATTTTGCGGAATATGCGGGTAGTTTCAACCGAATCGAGGCCCGCATCCGTAAATATTCTGCCCTTTGTAATATAGAATTGGCTCCCGCTACTCGCTTTCTCCGGATTATTATCACGGGCAGCAGCAATTACTCCCTTCTTATGAAAGAGAGTAGTTCGGAATTCGGCGGGCACCCGGTAACCAGGTCCACCATTTCCCAATGCAATGCCAGGAGCTGCATTCTTACTTTGCGGATCTCCACCCTGTATCATAAAATCCTGGATGACGCGATGAAAAAGCACGCTGTCGTAATAACCAACTTTTACAAGTTTCAGGAAATTGTCGCGATGCAACGGTGTTGAATCTGACAGGCGAATTACAATATCGCCAAGTGTTGTCTCAAGTAGTACATCACTTTTCAAATCCTTTTTGCGAAGTGTCGAATCTTTTTGGGCAAGTACGGTGGATGAGCAGATAATGAGTAAGGGCAGCAGTAATTTTTTCAGCATGAGATTTTATTTCCGGATTTTTTTAATATTCAATGTTGTCAAAATATAGTAAGATATGGTCTTTTAAAAAACTTTCCTGTTCAAAAGCATTCATATCCGGCATTGGCTTCAATTGTTTAAAATGCGGCCAGCCATCTTCATCTACCCGCTCCATTTCATAAAAGCCACTCGGAGCGAGCAGACTGCAAACTGCCACATGCATGAGGTCCTGCTTCTGCTCCTTCGTTATCTTTTCTTTCATTATGCCGGTTTCCTGCATCCCGATCAGGAACAGTATTGTTTCCATATCCGGTTTTTTGCCAAACCGTTCGGCAAGCTTTGCCTCAAGGTTCCACCAGCGCTGTTGTAAATCATCTTTTGTGAACATGGGGACAAAGATAAGGTGAGTTCACCCAGAGCGAGAAACAGAGTGGGAGCGAGGGATGCCATCGCTTCCGCTCTGTTTCTCGCTCTCAGGTCCGAAACTTATCTTTGCGCAAAATTTTTAAGGTCATGTTGCAATTACCGATCATACGTCAGAATCCAGGAGCAGTAAAGGAAAGACTGGCCATAAAGCATTTTTCAGAAACGGCGCTCGTGGATACTGTTCTTAACCTGGATGACCAGCGAAAAAAACTGCAACTTGAATTTGACAATACACAGGCTAAAGTAAACAGTGCTTCCAAAGATATTGGCCAACTTATGGCAAAGGGACAGAAAGAAGATGCGGAAAAACTGAAAGCTGAGGTCCCTACATTGAAGGCAATGTTGCAACCGATATCAGAAAAATTGAGCCTGATCGAAAAGCAATTGCAGGATGAACTGGTGAAACTACCCAACCTGCCATCCGCAAAAGTGCCTCCTGGAAAAACTCCTGCAGAAAATGTTGTACTTCGCGAAGGTGGTATTCGCAAACCACTACCGGAAGGTGCAGTACCACATTGGGATCTTATTAAGAAGTATGATATAGTAGATTTTGAAACCGGCGCGAAAATTACCGGCAGTGGGTTCCCATTATTCAAAGGCAAAGGGTCAAAGTTGCAGCGTGCGTTGATTCAATATTTTCTCGACTTCAATACGGCTGCAGGATATACAGAATACCTACCGCCATTTATGGTAAACGAAGCATCTGCTTATGGCACCGGACAGCTTCCTGATAAGGAAGGACAGATGTATTATATGCCTGCCGATAATTTTTACATGATCCCTACGTCGGAAGTGCCGGTAACAAATATCTACAGGGATGAAATTGTAAAGGATACGGTGCTGCCAATAAAAATGACAGCTTATTCACCCTGTTTTCGCCGGGAAGCGGGAAGTTTTGGCAAAGATGTTCGTGGCCTCAACAGGGTGCACCAGTTCGATAAAGTAGAAATTGTGCAACTGGTACATCCTGATAAAAGTTATGATGCGCATGAAGAAATGGTAAATCATATTGCAGGATTGCTCGACAGTCTCGATCTGCCATACCGCATTTTAAATCTTTGTGGTGGCGACATGAGTTTTACATCAGCGCTTACTTACGACTTTGAAGTGTACAGTGCCGCACAGGAAAGATGGCTTGAAGTGAGTTCGGTTTCCAACTTTGAAGCATACCAGGCAAATAGAATGAAGATCCGTTTTAAAGATGCAAGTGGCAAACCACAGCTTGTACATACATTAAATGGAAGTTCGCTTGCATTGCCGAGGATTGTTGCATGCTTGCTGGAAAATAATCAAACACCGGGTGGTATTGTATTGCCTTCTGTTTTGCATAAATATTTCGGATCTCCAATTCTCGATTAGTTTCACGCGGCTTACGCGACGTTTTGTAGCGGCGCGACGAAGAACCAAAATCTTTGCGTCGTTGCGCTTCTTTGCGGCCTTTGCGTGAAACTGCAGTTCACAGTCTCCCCCTACAATTTTTGAACTTTCTTATTCATCACAAAAAACCACGCCGGCGGCACCAACGCAAGTATCATCATTCCCGGGTATCCAGTCGGCATTTGTGGTGAATCATCATGGTGGCGAAGCACCTGGTATTTCCTGCTTGCGAGATAATGATGATCTGAATGTCGGCTGAGTTCGAAGAGCATAAGTCTGCCAATTACATGATCACTGTTCCAGCTATGCGCAGGCATTGCGCGCTCGTATTTCCCACCTTCAAGTACTTTGCGTTGCAAGCCATAATGCTCGATATAATTTACCGTCTCGAGCAACAGAATTCCAATTGCTGCGGATAATAAGTAATACAGGGTTACGAGCCAGCCAAATACTATTACAATTGTCGCGATAAATGCAAGTTGTATCAATGTAAACCGGATCATTTGGTTGTGAAAAGAAACTACCGGTCTGTTTTCTTTTCGCATGTCGCTGGCAGCAATATGCCAGGCGCTGAAATAACTGAATACAATACTTCTAAAGTAGAAAGCGTAAACCATTTCACCTAAACGTGCGCTGCTTGGATCGTCGGGAGTAGCTACTCTTTTATGATGTCCTTTATTATGCTCTATAAAGAAATGCATATACTGCGATGTCAGGAGTAAACATTTTGCCAGTGTCTGTTCAAGCTTATTTGTTCTATGCCCCAGCTCATGCCCGGCATTTATTCCAAATACGCCGCACAACATTCCCATCACCCATATCCGCCCGGTTATATCCAGCCAGGTCATTTCATCAACCGACATTGCATATAGAAACCTGGCAAGAGCGGCATATTGTAATATCACGATGACATATAGGATGAGGTCGTATATCTTATCATTTTTGGCTAATTCTTCTTCGGCGGTTGATAAATTACGTGCATCCGGTTTGATAAAGAGTTCGAGGCCTGGAACGATAATCCATGCATAAACAAGGGGTATCCAAATGGGCCAGCCTGTGACCATGAAGGCATGGAATGAGCCGAGGTAGATGATGAAGGGGGAAAGGTATTTGAAAGCGCGAAATCGCATAATCCATTCGTATAAATCCGACCTTAAAAATAAGATAAGTTTTATGATCGCATGTACCACCAGATTGGGCACCCTGCTTACTTTTTTGCCTTGATGCAAAAAAGTAAGCAGGGTGCCGGCCTTGCTTTGAGTGCAACCTACCAGCGGAGACTTCGACGGTTTCCACTTTTATCTTTTAGTTTTTATCTTTTATCTGTTTTTTGAGGGTCGCAACGTATTAATCCCCAATCAGCCCACCATTTTAAACCTATATTCGTCATAATAGTCTGACAACAAAATTTATACCCTCATGCCCTTGACAAACCAGCTTAAAAACCAACACCTGTTGTGGCGCGCCGGATTTGGTCCTGCAGCAGAGCAGTTGGGTGACCTGGCTAAGTATACCCCGAAACAGTTTTATAAGGCACTCGTTAAAGCTTCATCTAAAAAAGCTGAGTATATCGATGTGGCAGATGACTATTTAAAGGGACTGGTGTTGGGTATCGAAGAGGTAGGAAGACAGAGTCGTAAGGAACTCGACGCTGATGAACGAAAAATGATCCAGCAAAAAAACAGGCAGGGGGTAAAGAACCTCAACATGTACTGGATGCATGAGATGGTAAATACATCTTCGCAGTTGAGAGAAAAGATGGCTTTCTTCTGGCATGGGCATTTTGCATGTCGAAACCTGAATGTGTTTTACCAGCAGGGATTGCTCGATAGTATCAGGAGAAATGCATTGGGCAATTTCGGTACGCTGCTGAAAGAAGTTTCCAAATCGGCAGCCATGCTTAATTTTTTAAATAACCAGCAGAATCGCAAAGACCATCCCAATGAGAATTTTGCGAGGGAAGTAATGGAGCTTTTTACACTGGGCCGTGGACATTATACTGAAGACGATATCAAGGATGCTGCCCGTGCATTTACAGGTTGGAGCGCCAATCTCAAGGGCGATTTTATATTCCGCAAATTTCAGCATGACGATGGAAATAAGAATGTGCTTGGAAGGACAGGCAATTTGAGTGGGGAGGATGTGCTCGATATATTATTGCAAGAAAAACAAACAGCAAAATTCATTACGCAAAAGATCTACCGGTTTTTTGTGAATGATGTGCCCGATGAATCGCACGTGAATTTTCTTGCCGACCGGTTTTATAAAAGTGATTATGATATTGCAAAATTGATGGAGGATATTTTTACCAGCGACTGGTTTTACGAAGAGAAAAATATCGGTGTAAAAATAAAATCACCTGTAGAGCTGCTTGTAGGAATTCAGCGCATGCTACCCATGAAACTTGAAAATGAGGAGGTGCTAATGCTTATCCAACGGATTTTGGGTCAATTATTATTTTATCCTCCCAATGTTGCAGGGTGGCCGGGTGGTAAATCATGGATAGATAGTTCTTCACTGATGATGCGTATGCGCCTACCCAAGCTAATAAATGACGTGGATGAAATGAATGTGCGGCCGAAAGATGATGACGACACGATGATGGGCCGCAAAGATGAAACAACTATGAACGGTACAGCACCCGCCACTAAAAGTGGAGCGCAGAAAACTGGCGCACCGGCATATGCCGGCATGAAACGCCAGCAACTGAATGCAAACGTGGATTGGAAAATATATGTGCGCAATTATGAAAGTATTCCAAGAGAACAATTACTGAGCAGCATATCGTCAACATTGCTCCAGGTAAAACCAGGGGTTGGCGCTGATTTGATAAAAAAATATACTGACGAAAGTGGCCGTGAAAACTTTATCAAGTCAGCTACACTGCAGGTGATGTGTACGCCAGAATATCAATTGTGCTAATAAGATAAAAAGGTTTTTCAATTCGATAGCTTAAAGCGTTACTATGCTAATCAAACGTAAACAATTCATCCAGGTGGGCTCGCTTGCAACAGCGTCGATGATGCTGCCCAAATTCCTGAAAGCATTCGAAACGGGAAAGATGGTGCCTCCTGGAAACAAGGTGGTCGTCATTCTCCAGTTGAGTGGTGGCAACGACGGGTTGAATACGGTGATTCCAGTCACTAATGATATTTATTATAAATCAAGGCCACGCCTTGGGATTAAAAAAGATAAAGCATTAACACTTGCCGATGATGTTGGACTACATCCGGCATTGCCAGCTTTCAAAGCAATGTATGACGATGGTAGCCTTGCAATACTCAATAATGTTGGCTATCCCAATCCCGACCGTTCCCACTTCCGTAGCATGGATATCTGGCATACTGCCAGCCAGAGTACTGAATACTGGAGCAATGGATGGGTAGGCCGCTACCTCGATGCGCAATGTAATGGATGTGATAAACCCACACAGGCAATCGAAATAGATGATGTACTTAGCCTCGCACTCAAAGGGAACAATTTTAAAGGTATTGCGGTAAAAGATCCTCGCAGGTTGTATGGCACTGCCAATGAAAAGTTTTTCCGCGATGTGATGAAGAACCATAAGGACGAAGCCGGGGAACAACCGGTAGATTATTTATACAAAACCATGGCAGAAACATTGTCGTCTGCCGACTATATTTTTCAGCAAAGCAAATTGCACCCGACAAATGCCGAATATCCAAAAAGCGAATTGGGAAATAGCCTGAAGACCATTGCGTCACTCATTTTTTCCGAAATCAACACCAAGGTATACTACGTGTCACTAGGCAGTTTCGATACGCATATCAACCAGGATATGCAACAGCAGCGACTGTTTATGGAAATGAATGATGCAGTAAATGCATTTGTAAATGATATGAAAGCGCAGCATCGTTTTAATGATGTTCTTTTATTCACGTTCTCCGAATTCGGACGGCGGGTGCAGCAGAATGCCAGCAACGGCACCGATCATGGCACCGCCAACAATATGTTTATGGTAAGTGGCGGATTAAAACAAAAAGGATTGATCAATCCCCTGCCTGACCTGGGCGACCTGAATGAAGGTGATCTTAAATACAATATCGACTTCAAAGATGTATATGCGACGGTACTAAACAAATGGCTGAAGGCAGATGACAAGCTTATCCTGAACAATAAGTATAATTATATGAATTTTATCTAAGTGAGATAATCCGTTCTCTATATTGGTTCTGTTGATTTCCCTTGAACTGTGGCCGCAAAGGACACAA
>CBFGYO010000167.1:0-8194 GCA_965652975.1 uncultured Chitinophagaceae bacterium
ACTCTTTACGAAGTGCCAATGAAAAATGGGATATGCTGGAGATGACAGAACCCGCGTACTACGTCTTGTTGCACTTCGCGGGAAAGCTTTCTTGAACGATAGCCTCTCGAAGCTGCAGCTCTTGCAATTCCTTTGCTTAATAGCTCACTGATATCAATGTCGGCAACCCTGGTAATAGTTCCGGAGTGACAACTGTCGGATACAACGAGTATCCTTGTACCATCTTTAAATTTTTCAAAACATTCA
Source organism: uncultured Chitinophagaceae bacterium (assembly GCA_965652975.1). Lineage (GTDB taxonomy): Bacteria > Bacteroidota > Bacteroidia > Chitinophagales > Chitinophagaceae > CADEDV01. Next base: position 247 of record CBFGYO010000167.1, read on the forward strand.
TATAATTCATCATCCAGCAACTGGCGATCGTAAAGGCACCAGGTTTGATCATTGCGTTCGTTATCGAAGCCTTTTGGTTTTTCGTTACGTATTTCGCCACCATGCCCGGCGTAGGTGAGAAGTAATATATCTCCCGGCAACATTTGCGTGGCATAATCAGCGAGTGTATTTGTCACAGCTTCGGCCGTGGCAGCCTCATCATGCAATGATTGCGTGGTATAACCTTCCGTGCGTGCAAACTCCTCCCAGAATACCGCGTCATTTACAGCGGCTCTTAGTTCGGGCATACCAGGATAGTGGTTAGCGTCGGCCCTGTTCAAACCAATATGAAGTGAATATCCTTTTGGCATAAAATACTTTTTTTTATGGTAAATTATTTTTGATGCTGTTTAAGGATGGAAACAATTTTTTCCCTGCATTCCTTATCGCGGAAATAGCCCAGGTGGTTAGTTGCCAGCGTAGAAAATTGCGCAGGGTCGATTCCGTTAATTGCTTTCATGCTTTCCAACGTTACGGCCATATCGTTGGCCTTATTACCAAACATGCTATGGGTAAGTCCGGGATAAACCAGGTTATTCGCGAGCGCCGCACCGATCTTCTTTAAAAAGAAATCATCGCCATTATACTTGCTGGCAAGCAACGACGTGTCTCCACCTATCAGGTGATAGTTTACATCCTTCGACTTATTCAATACTTTTAATTCACCCAGGAAAGCCGATCCGGTTTTCAATTCATGCAACGTCCTGGTGGGATCGAGTTCAAGTTTTTTGAGTAAGAATGACAGGCCTGTAATTGCATATTTGATGGGCCCGGTTACATTCATCGCGTGTGAGAGCAGGTTTAGCAACGACGTACCCATCATCGCCATTTCTGAACCAGCGGAAGGAGTACCGGCAAGCACCATGTCTTTAATTTTCACCGATCCTTCTTTTTCCACCATGCAACGTGCTACAAGTCCTCCCATGGAGTGTGCAACCACTACGAGTGATGGCATTCCCGGTTTATCAAAGCCCGCTGATTTTAATTGTGCAAGCAGGTAGTCGGCGTTTTTTGCGATACTGGTAGCCAGGTTTTCGTAATCATATGTAAGCATGAATTGAACTACTCCAGGCAATTGCTTTATTTCTTTTAGCTCACCTGTTATCGAACGTGTGTCGCCCGTAATGCCGTGAATCACCAGCATGGCGAGGCCTTTTGGTTTTTTCGACAACAGCGTTTGCATTTCTTCGGGCACATCCGTACGTTTTTGCCAGTCGCCCTTTTCATATTCATAAAGTGCAAGCGTGTTTATCTGTTTCTTTCGCAATATTTTTTTGAAAAAAAGTTTTACAGAGCTACCGATGCTGCGCTCTTTTGGATTGTCGATTGACAACTGCCGGGCACTGGGAGGTGGCAGCTTTACAATATGTATATTTCCCTTTTCATCGGTAAAGCCGAGCGGTATATACATTTGTGCCGCCTGGTCGTATCCAAATGGAATAATGGTTTCATCCACGTCATCAATAGATCGAAGACTCTGGCGTTGATTGGGTGTAATAACGATCGATTTTCCTTCGGGCAGTTGCAATGCAGGACCTTTTTCGTCTACAGGCATCAGTTCAATTACCTGAACGCCATTATTAGCTCCCGTGCTCATGCCACTGGCAAAGGGTATTTCATGGATAAGCGCCTCTCCCCATATTTTTTCTGAAGGGAATAAGGAAGCTACCTGCTCATCTTCATTACTTCCATCATTGATGCGAAAAGACCGTGATTTACCTTTTTGATCATCACCGGTGGCCGTAAATACGCGCGCGCTGAAACCTTCAGGAGCGGATATCGTAAATGCAGGGAATTGAGCCGCTTCACGGGCAGTAAGCAATTTTTCTTTTGCAGGCCCTGCAATTCTTATTTTGAAATCGAATACATTCCAGTCATGTTCTTCCTTTTGGTTGTCATCATCTTCATCAAGCTCCGCGCTTTTAAATTTTTCCTCTTCATCCCGGAATTGCAGCGGCAGGTTTTCGAGCGTTAGACTTTCCTGCATATAATTGCTAAGGTCAATGGGTTCGTTGGCAACGAATATTTTTACCAGGTCGGTGATTTCAGAAATGGCATATTGCTGGTACAGCCGGTCAAATTTTAGAGGAATGGTTCTGTATTCCCTATTCTTTAAGATGGTTTTTAATTCAATCGCGCTTTTTCCTTTTTCGAGTTTTCCCTGGTCAGCCTGGATAAATACAGGGTTGATACCAAATTTACTGTCGAGGTATAATGCACCTATATAGCATCGTTGAAGTGCGGAGGCAGGATTTATCTGGATGCTTAATCTAAAGGCGGGTTGTATGCCATCACGATAAGAAAATTGAATCTCTTCATCTGGTTGCGCAGTAAAGGATTGGGAAAGCACATCATCCCATGTCTTTTCATTGAACTTTGTTCCTTCAATTTTTTCCCAGGTAAAGATAAAATCCGAAGGACCGTAATTGCTGTTTTTATTCTTAAGTCCTGTTGTCTTGAGCCATTTACCTACAACATCGATATTTTTTAATAGATCGGTTGCATTTTTTTCTCTTTTAAATATTGGCACGGAACTACTATTTCCAGTAAGAACGTAGTCGCCTTCTTTAGTAAGTTGGACCAGGTAGTCTGCCGCCTCGTTTGCCACAAAATCTATTTCAAAGTATAAATGTGGTTGGCTGGCATAGGTGGCTTTAATATTATCCAATGCACGACCGTCTTTTTTTAAGGGGGCTGACAAGCCGATCTTTAATATCGGCGTAGCCATTGTACCCAGTACAGCCATATGCACTTTCTTTGGATCAAGCGGCTCAAGCGCTTCAGGTTGCAAGACAGACGTCGTAGAGCGAACTTCAATTACTTCTATATTGCTAACGATACCTGCGACCCGTATGGTTGTTTTTGTGTTATGATGTGAAGGCAATAATCCCTGCATTGCGCCCGCGCTCAGGAGCCATTCATCTGCACCAAAATCGAAATACACCCCGTAGTAAGGCTGGAAAGGAACGATACCCTGGCCCAAAAATTTTTCATCCAGGTCTCTCTCGTCCCGCGCATAGGCTACCGGATTTTGATGCTCCGATTTATTATGAACAGAGATAGACAAACCTTTCACCAGCTCACGATAGGATTTGGCAGTGCCGCCTGTGCGCAACATTTCCACCAGTTTGGAAGTAAATAATCCTCCATTCATACTTTCCTGGGCCTTTTCGTCATCACGTGCCGCAGCAAAATGAACATACCGTGCAATCTCTATGGTTGCTTTTCCATTCTTTACTTTGTAAAAGTTTCCTACGTCGTTGTACCCGATATAAGATTCGAGTGGTACCTGTTTATTAGCCGAAGCTTCATGCCTGTACTTAATTTTACTCTCCCGCATTTCCCTGGTGTTGTTGCCGGAGTGACAACAATCCATGACTACCAGGCAGTGTATCGCTTTGGCGGGAAGATTTTTCCACAGGAGAAAAGCGATTTCTTTATCTATTAAATCGCGGGCACCGGGTTTGGCCGGATCACGACTGTCGACGCAAACAATAGTCTCGTTTTGACGATCAGGTTTTGAATGCCAGAATACTTCCGGTGCATCTGTATATGAGCCATGTCCACTATAATAAAATACGCAGATGTCTCCATCGTCTGCATCACAAAAGTGCTGAAATGCTTTTCCGGTAATATTGGAAAAATCAGGTGTATCAAATAATATTTTAAGTTCCTTTTCCCTGCAGTAATCATCGATTTGTGCTTCATCTGCTTTATTAGGAGCTAAAAAATAGATTGGCTTGTATTCAATCGGGGTATCATTTTGTTGGGCACACTGATCACGCAATAAGGAATCGAATGACAATACATCTTTGATACAGCCATCCAGTGGATTGGAAGGGTAGGCGTTGATACCTACAAAGGAGGCGAATAACTTCTTGTTGCCCATGGTATCGAGTAGATAAAAGATAAAAACTAAAAGATAAAAGTTATGCTCAGGTTGAAGATATCTACAGGGTTAGATTTTTTAAACTATTCGATTCCCGTTTTAGCTGCGATGTTTCTTGTGTTACTAATTTCCTTTGTAAAAATTAAGAATTACCATAGCACGACCCAATACTACTTTTAGAGTATTGTTATGGGTGCAAAATCAATTTACTTTTAGGTAAGCTGTAATAATTTTCTTCCCAGCTAATATCATCCCGTTACTTGTAGAAAGCAATTAAATGGTCCTGAGGCGACATACCTTAACCGGCTTACCGGCCAGCCAGGGGAAATGAATTGACCGGATTTGGACATGCTCAATTTACCATCATATTATACAGGCCTGCTACCAGCGATCAGTATAAAGCCATTGTTTATAAACCTCTTCTTTTTATTTAAAAAACTGAACTATGTATTCCTACACTATTGGCGGAAAGAGGGGTAAAAAAATTACCCTCCAGGAAAGCAACAACAGGGTTGTTGTACGCACACGCAATGCACGTCGGCTCAACGATGCTATTTTTTCGAATGAGAGTAAGGAAGTTTTAGAAGATTTCAATATCGAAATGGAATTTCCCGAGGCAGATATCACGGTTCTTAAAACCAAGGAGGGCAAGAAAACACAAAAGGGATTACGGGATAAGGCGCGAACAGCTTTGAAGAAAGAACCGGAACTACGTTTCGCCGGACGTGTACTGGTAGATACGGAAAGTAAAAAACCTGTCTTATATACAGAGAATATTTTCATTAAATTTTTTGATACGGTAAGTGCCGACACCTGCGAAAAAATAATTGCAGAAAACAATCTCGTTATCAAACAGAAATTAGACTATGCACCCAACAGCTATTTTGTAACGGCACCGGAGAATACCGGGTTGCAGGTGTTCGATATCACCGAAAATTTATTGAAAAAGAAGGAAGTAGAACTCTGTCACCCGGAGCTGATCCGCAAAAAGAGTTTTAAACTTATTCACGACAAGCAATGGCACTTAAAATCAACGGCTGTAAATGGTGTGCAGGTAAATGCCAGTGTAAAAGCTGACCTCGCGCACCAACTTTCCAAAGGAGAAAACATTGTTATCGCCATTATCGACGATGGTATTGACATTGATAATCCCGAATTTAATATTCCCGGAAAAGTTGTGCATGCGCGCGATGCTACGCAGGCAAACAATGATCCTCGTCCCAAGCGGCTAAATGATAATCACGGCACCGCCTGTGCCGGCGTAGCTACTGCAGCAGGAACCAGTGCATCCGGTGTTGCACCCGATGCGAAGCTAATGCCTATTCGTTTAAGCTCCGGGCTTGGCGCAATTGCCGAGGCAAATGCCTTTAAATGGGCAGTTGATCACGGGGCGGATATTATTTCATGCAGTTGGGGTCCAACTGATGGCGAATGGGATGTGCCCGGCGATCCTACGCATACGGAAATGGTAGATCTTGTAGATAGCACACGGCTTGCAATTGACGATGCTGTAACACGTGGTCGAAATGGTAAAGGGTGCATCATATTTTTTGCAGCAGGCAATGGTAATGAAGATGTGAAGTTTGATGGTTATGCCAGTTACGACAAAGTAATAGCAGTAGCTGCCTGCAACGATACCAATAAACGAAGTGTGTATAGCGATTTTGGAGATGCGGTGTGGTGTTCATTCCCGAGCAGCGATTTCGGTCACGCACCATTCAACCACCCCGAGCCTTTAACTAATGGTATTTATACAACCGATCGTCGTGGCAATGCTGGTTATAATGCAGTAGGAGATTATACTGACGATTTTGGTGGTACATCCAGCGCATGTCCCGGTGCAGCAGGAACGGCAGCGCTAATATTGGCAGCCAACCCGGAACTTACCTGGCAGCAGGTAAGAGACATCCTCAAAAACTCATGTGAGAAAATTGATCCTGTAGGTGGACAATACAATTCAAGCGGGAGAAGCAAGAAATATGGATTTGGAAAAGTAGATGCAGAGAAAGCCGTCAGACTGGCCATCGCGATGAAGGCAGGCAATGGTTTTGCTGGCACCAATGTCAAAATCGTTTCAGCACTGGTGGATCCTACGGGTGCGGACACTGGTAAAGAAAAAGTGTCGTTGAAAAATACTTCCAATGCCAATGTTGATCTTAGCGGCTGGTCGATAGAAGTGAAAGGAAAGAAGCAAACTTTAGCCATGGCTCTTGCAGGCGGGCAGGAAAAAACAATCAGCCTGAGTGGAAGATTGAAACTTATCAATAGTGGTGCAACTATCAAGTTGCTCGACAATCAGTCGAAACTTGTGCACACAGTTACTTATAAGAAACAGCAGGTGAAGAAGGGGGTGCCGATTGAATTTTAATAATTTTAGAAATAACAAATAATGTGGAAATGTGAAAATGTGGAAATGTGGAAATGAGTATTCAAGTAATCGGAATATGTATGAATCAATTCATACTACTACTTATCGCATGAATTTTTTGATTCAAAACATAAAGAAATTACTTAACACAGGCACCCATTTCCACATTTTCACATTTCCACATTTTCACATTTTTTCCCGGCACATACTTTTGATCAGTGTCTCATGTTCGGGAAACTGCTGTGTTAGATCTTCAGCTTTCGCCAGCTCAAGATCTGTAAATTCAAAACCTGGCGAAACGGTACACCCCACGAGGCTATATGATCCTTCTGCATCGATACGTGCGCCAAACCAGTTGCCACTACGGATGTTGCAATAGGGAATACATCCAATGGATGGATGGTTGCCGAGCCGATGCTGTATTAAATTACCTGCAGGTTCAAATTCATAAACCGTGAGTGGAGCTCCTGCATAAAAATGCCAGCTTTCGTCGGAGCGGATACGATGAAGCGTAGAAAAATCATTTTTTTCGAGCAGGAAAAATATATGAGTGCAGATTGAACGTTCGGTTCCCGTCTCACCGTTTATATTGATAGTAGTACGAGATTTATAGACTTCCCTGTACCAGCCGCCTTCAATGTGCCGCTCAAGTTGTAGACGTTCTATCCAGGTGGCGGCAGATTCCGAATTCATTTTTAATTTTCAATATACACTTTTCTCCCGTTGAGAGCTGTCAGGGAATCGAGCACACGTGAAGTGTCGGTTGATGCTGTTGGTAGCAATAGAAATAGTTTATAGCGTACTGAATCACTGGTTTCCATCTGCACTTTCCAACCATATTCTTTCAAAGCATTGTAGCGTGTGAATGCTCTTTTAGAGTTTGCTGTTTCTAAAATATATTTATGGCCATCATTTTTGGTGACGGGGGCTGGTGCTACCACCTCATTCCTGGTTAATTGAGTGGAGGTGTCGGCTACGAGGGCTGCAGCCGCAACCTTGTTTGCATTAGCACTGGGTAATTTCGCTGATGAATTCCTTTTATAAATACTATAGCCACCCAGTACGGCCAGGCCGATACCCACCACAACCAACAGGGCAATTACCGGCTTATTAAATGCTGTCCTTGTTTTTTCTTTTTCCAAAAATGGCTCGTAGGTGCTGGAATCTTCATTCCCGGTGCCGTTATTATTTCTTACGGTCGGCTCTTTAAGTTTTTCTGCAAGGAGTGCCCCGGCTGTAAACTCAAATTTCCCTGACCTGATTTTTACAAGGCTGCCGATACCTTCGAGAAGGAAGGGCTTACCAATATTGAGAAATTGTTGTGCAAGCGCGATGTGCGAGCTCAAATCTGCTGAGGCCAGGGCCTTCATTTTACCGGTTTGGGAAGAAATAAAGCTGATCAGCTCGGCCGATTCCCGCACGCCAGGATTGTTTTCGAAGCTGATACCATCGGAATGCGAGGTTGTTTGTTGGCGGTTATCATTTGTCGTAACTAGCGAAGAATCAAGGTAAAAACTACCTATTCCTTCGAGGTCAAGCCGATGATTGCTGTATAAAAATTGTGCGAGTAATGGTGCAAGCTTCAAGGTTATGGATTTTAGAGACTCTAATATAAATATTTAGATTGGCTGTTGCAAGCGGATATTACGCGG
>CBFGYO010000168.1:0-8155 GCA_965652975.1 uncultured Chitinophagaceae bacterium
GCGTGTCTTCACGCACCCGCGCCTTTCGGTTGTCAGCAACCTGCACAGTTGGAAATTACCTTTTCTCGATGGTGCCTGGAGACACGCACAAAGGCATAAAAAAACGCGCGTGCGTGCTATGCACAATGGCATACAAAACAAAACCCGCCATAACAGCGGGTTTATTTTTTAACCAGTTGACCCATAAGGATTCGAACCTTAACAGACAGAACCAAAATCTGTAGTGCTACCGTTACACCATGGGTCAATCACACGCAAAAGAACCGGATTTCTCCTTTTTCAATTGGGAGTGCAAAAATAAGGGCTCAAAACCTTTGTGCCAAATGGTTTTTAAAGATTTTACACACCAAAAAAATAGGAAATCAACTATTTACCGTCAGATACAAAGATACGCTGCAAGGTTTGTTACCAGGGTTTTAGCACGCAATTGGTAATCTCATTACTCCCCGATAGCGCCTTCTGCACATCATCTCCTAACCATTAAATACAAAAGTATTCCTGCAATTGGCAAGGGTGGGCAAACCACTGTCTTTTTCCGAAACTATTTCCTTACCCGCGGCTATTTTCCAGTCGATAGCCAGTGCCGGGTCACCGTACGAAATTCCGGCTTCACTGTCCTTATTATAAAACCGGTCGCATTTATATAATATCTCGGCACTGTCGCTCAATACCGAAAAACCGTGGGCGAAACCTGCCGGGATAAACAATTGCTTTTTGTTTTCAGCCGACAATTCAATCGTGAATATCTGCCCGTATGTCGGCGAGCCCTTGCGTATATCAACTGCTACATCGAGTATATTACCTTCCAGCACTCTTATCAGTTTGGCTTGCTGAAATGGTGGCAATTGGTAATGCAACCCGCGGACAACGCCATACACCGAACGAGACTGGTTGTCCTGTACAAACTGAAAATCGATCCCGGCATCTTTAAATACCTGCTGGTTATATGCTTCAAAAAAATAACCGCGGCTATCGCCGAATAATTGAGGTTCAATTATGATCAGGCCCGGTATTTCTACGGTGTAAAACGACATTTATAAACTCCAGTAAGTCCTGTTATTTATTTTATTTCTATAAATGCCCTTAAGATCGGCAATCATTGCATGGGGCTTTGTAATACCTGAAAAATATTTGTCATCCAGGTCGAGGTAATCCTTATGCGGCACAGTTACAATTACCGCATCATAATCGGCAGCAGGCCGATCGGTCAACTCAAAGCCATACTCATGTTTTAATTCAGCCGAATCCGCATACGGATCTTCCACATCCACATTTACATAATAAGACTGGAGCGCCTTTACCACATCGGCGACTTTCGAATTGCGGATATCACTTACGTTTTCTTTGAATGTGGCTCCCTTGATCAATACACGCGACGATTTTACATCGCCACTATTTTTAATAATGTGTTGTACTATTTTTTTAGCTACATATTTAGCCATATTGTCATTGATATTACGACCGGCAAGGATCACTTCCGCGTCGTAACCAAGTGCATTGGCTTTGTAGGTAAGGTAATAAGGATCCACACCGATACAATGCCCGCCTACAAGACCCGGATGAAATTTCAGGAAATTCCATTTGGTGCCGGCGGCTTCCAGCACTTCATATGTATTAATGTTCATCATATTGAAAATAATGGACAGCTCGTTCATCAATGCGATATTGAGATCGCGCTGCGTATTTTCAATAATTTTGGCTGCTTCTGCCACTTTGATGCACGAAGCGCGATGTACGCCCGCTTTTACCACGAGCTCATATACTTTGGCAATTTCTTCCAGCGATTCCTGGTCACAACCAGATACCACTTTTACGATACTCGATAAGGTATGATGCTTATCACCCGGGTTGATTCGTTCGGGCGAATAACCGAGTTTAAAATCGGTAATATTCTTAAGTCCAGATATTTTTTCGATGATCGGAAGGCAATCTTCTTCTGTGCACCCGGGGTACACCGTGGATTCGAAAACGACGTAGTCGCCCTTCTTGATCACTTTCCCGATTGTTTCCGACGCTTTTTGCACTGGCACAAGATCCGGTACATTATGGTCATCGACCGGTGTAGGCACAGCCACGATAAAGAATTTTGCTTCGCGCAAAACATCGAGCGAGTTGGTGAAAACAATATCGCATCCTTCAAATGCTTCTTTCTCCAATTCATTACTGGGGTCAATGCACTGCTTCATCATTTCCACCCTCTTTTCATTGATATCAAAACCAATGACAGAAACCTTACGTGCAAATTCCAAAGCGATGGGAAGTCCTACATAGCCCAATCCAATTACGGCCAACTTAGTTTTCTTATCTACAATTTCCTGGTACATGGATAAATTCTTAATGCGTTTATTTATTACTTACAAACTCCTTCGGCAATCGCCCCCACTCTTCGCGTGGCAATGATTTGAAATAGTTGTATGTTATTTTTAATCCTTCTTCTCTTTTGATTTTTGGTTCCCACCCGAGAATAGATTTTGCACGGCTGATGTCGGGTTGACGTTGCTTGGGATCGTCCGCGGGCAATTCCCTATACACGATCTTTACATTGCTACCCGTGAGCCGCAGTATCTCGTGGGCAAAATCTTTTAGCGAAATTTCATCTGGATTGCCAATGTTTACAGGCAAATGATAACTGCTCATCAACAAACGATAGATGCCTTCTACAAGGTCGTCGACGTAGCAGAAACTTCTGGTTTGTGAACCATCGCCGAAAACGGTAATATCCTCTTCTCTCAATGCCTGGCCGATGAAAGCGGGCAGAGCTCGGCCGTCGTTTAGCCGCATACGTGGACCATAGGTATTAAATATGCGCACGATACGGGTATCAACCTTGTGAAAGCTGTGGTAAGCCATGGTAATAGATTCCATATACCGCTTGGCTTCGTCATATACTCCGCGCGGACCTACGGGGTTTACATTGCCCCAATACTCTTCCGATTGTGGATGCACCTGCGGATCGCCATACACTTCGCTTGTGGATGCAACCAATATGCGGGCATTCTTCGCCTTAGCGAGCCCCAGGCAATTGTGCGTGCCCATCGCGCCAACCTTAAGCGTTTGAATTGGAATTTTCAGGTAATCGATAGGACTTGCCGGCGAGGCGAAATGAAGAATATAATCCAGTTGTCCCGCTATGTGAATGAATTTTGTTACATCGTGATGATAAAATTCAAATTGTTCAAGCTTGAACAGGTGCTCGATATTTTTAAGATCACCGGTGATCAGGTTGTCCATGCCAATTACATGAAAGCCCTCCTGAATAAATTTATCACTCAAATGCGATCCAAGAAATCCGGCAGCACCCGTAATGAGAACTTTTTTTCGTTGCATTGAATTAATTTACAATCGTGCGACCCACACTTTCATAATGAAAACCCAGTTCGCGTAGCGCGACCAGGTCAAACAGATTCCGACCGTCAAAAATAACCTTGTTTTTCAAATTGCTTGCAATCATACTAAAATCCGGTGTACGGAATTCATTCCATTCCGTTGCGATAATTAGTGCATCCGCACCTTTGAGTACGTCGTACTGATTTTCGGAGTAGCTAATCCTGTCGCCCATCAGGTCTTTTACGTTTTTCATCGCTTCCGGATCAAATGCGGCTACTGTCGCGCCCTCCTGCAATAGTGCTTCCACGATCGATAAAGCCGGCGCCTCCCGGATATCATCCGTATTTGGTTTGAATGCCAGGCCCCATATAGCAAAATGCCTGCCCTTTAGTTGATTTCCAAAATATTTGCGGATACCAGGCATGAGGTGCAATTTCTGTTTTGCATTTACCTCCATCACCGCTTTTAATATCTCAAACTCGTATCCTACATCCGTCGACGACTTCACCAGTGCCTTTACATCTTTAGGAAAACAACTGCCGCCATAGCCAATACCTGGAAACAGAAATCGCTTGCCTATCCTGTCGTCACTACCGATACCTCGCCGTACCATATCCACATCTGCACCAAAACGTTCACACAAGCGGGCAATCTCATTCATAAATGAAATTTTCGTAGCCAGGAATGAATTGGCTGCATACTTGGTTAATTCTGCAGACCTTTCATCCATAAAAATTACGGGGTTGCCCTGGCGCACAAATGGTGCATACAGATCGCTCATTATTTTTTTCGCCCGCTCCGATTGAGTGCCTAACACTACCCGGTCTGGCTTCATAAAATCATCAACAGCTACTCCTTCTCTCAGGAATTCGGGATTGCTCACCACATCAAATGGTGCTTTGCAATTTGCAGCAATAGCTGCGTGTACTTTTTCGGAGGTGCCTACGGGTACAGTGCTTTTGTCTACAATAACTTTATAATCCGTAATCAGCTTTCCTAATTCCTTAGCTACACCTAGCACATAACTCAGGTCGGCCGATCCATCTTCTCCAGGGGGAGTAGGCAAAGCCAGGATAACAATTAATGCATCCTTTACCCCTTCTGCCAGGTTGGTAGTAAAATGCAACCTGTTTTCACGCATATTGCGGATAAAAAGTTTTTCCAGGCCGGGTTCGTAAATCGTGATCTCGCCCTGCTCCAGCTTCTTCACTTTTCGCTCGTCAATGTCTACGCATGTAACATTATTACCTGTTTCTGCAAAGCAAGTACCCGTAACCAACCCAACATAGCCCGTGCCAACGATAGTAATTTTCATGTATGATGATAATAATTATGCATTAACGTATCCTAGTACCTTATCAGTAATAAATGCCATTTGCTCTTCATCCAGTTCCGTATGTATTGGTAAGGAAAACACGCGTTTTGTGAGATCATCAGTGACGGGCATGTTTTGCGAAGCAACATTAAATTGCTCAAACATCTTTTGCTTGTGCCCCGGCACTGGATAATAGATCATTGAAGGAATACCATTTGCCGCAAGATGTTCTTTCAGCCCGGCACGATCCACACCATTGAGGAGAATAGTATATTGGTGAAATACATGGCGACAATAGGGCGCACGATAAGGAACCGTAATTTTCGGAGAACCTGCAAAAGCATTATCATAATAATCCGCCGCCTTTCTCCTGGCGGCAACATATTCGTCAAGATGTTTCAATTTTATATCAAGGATAGCTGCCTGTACCGTATCCAATCGACTATTGCATCCTACCATATCATGATGGTATTGTATACGCTGTCCATGGTTGGCGATCATCTTCAGCGAAACTGCTAATGCATCATCATTTGTAAAAATCGCTCCCCCGTCGCCAAAAGCACCAAGGTTTTTTGAGGGATAAAAAGAAGTGGCGCCGATATGCCCGATAGTCCCGGTTTTCTTCTTGGTGCCATCAGGAAAGGTATAATCGCCGCCGATAGCCTGGGCATTATCCTCTATTACGTATAGATTATGCGCACGCGCAATCTCCATAATTTCTGCCATGGGGGCGGCATGCCCGTAAAGGTGAACCGGTACAATTGCCTTTGTCTTTGGAGTAATTGCTTTTCTCAGGGATTCCGGATCCATGCAAAAAGTTTTTGCATCCACTTCTACAAATACCGGTGTCAGGCGCAAGAGTGCTATTACCTCGGTTGTGGCAATGTAAGTAAATGAGGGAGTGATTACTTCATCACCCGGCTGCAAACCCAGCCCCATCATTGCTATCTGCAAAGCATCCGTACCGTTTCCGCAAGGTATGGTATGCTTAATACCGAGATATGATGATAAATGCGTGGCAAACTCCTGCACAGGTTTACCATTGATAAATGCAGTACTTTCCATCACCGCCAACACAGCCTGGTCCACTTCGGATTTGATCTTCAGGTACTGTGTTTTTGTATCCACCATTTGAATGGGTCGCATCGAAAATTATTTATGCTTAAAAGTGGCGCAAAAATAGTGAAATACAGCTAGTTTATCCCACTAGTTATGGGCCTAATTGCATGCATACAACAGGAAGATAAACATGTAGAGCAGCGTATTTTAAGCCTTCTCCGCCCTCTGCATGAAACACAATTACGGTTTTTTAATACGTTCAAAGCCTTGTGAACCGAATGAATAAAAAAATTGCTATTGAGCTCCTACCTTTACCCATTATCAGCATAATAAACAGGGTAACCTTTCCAGTTGGGTATTTTCTTTTATAACATATTCCTTTTTTTATTTCGCGTTGGCATTCAAGTGTTGGCACTTTTTGATGGCAAGGCGAGGAAATGGGTGAATGGACGAAAGGATATCTTCTCCAGGCTCAGGCAGGCAATCCCCGAAAACCAGCCACTCATCTGGATACACTGTGCTTCACTGGGTGAGTTTGAACAGGGCCGTCCTATTATGGAACGGCTGAAAATGGATTACCCTGGCTATAAATTGCTGCTCACATTTTTTTCACCATCGGGTTTTGAAGTGAGAAAGGATTATGGGGGAGCAGACTGGGTGTTTTATCTACCAATGGATAGTGCGCGCAATGCCAAAAAATTTCTTGAAATCACACGCCCAACTTTAGTCATTTTTGTAAAATATGAGTTCTGGTATTACTACCTTAAAAAGATAAAATACCGTGATATCCCTTTATTACTTGTCTCCGCCCTATTCAGGAAAGACATGTCGTTTTTTAAATGGTATGGAGGCCTGCAAAGAAAGATCCTTTCACGGTTTGATCATCTCTTCGTACAAAACACAGCATCCAAACAATTAATTGATAATATCGGCCTTGGACATATATGCAGTGTTTCTGGCGATACCCGTTTCGACCGCGTGATTGAAATTGCCGATAAGTTTCAGCCTGTACCTGCGATTGAAAGGTTTATCAATGGGCAACCGAGCCTTGTTGCGGGCAGTACATGGCCCGAAGACGAAGCGGCATTACTCAGCGCCTTTTCGCAATTGCGAACACCCGGTCTCAAGCTCGTGATTGCTCCCCATGAAATACAACAAAAACGCATAGATACACTACGTACCCTGTTTCCCGGGGCCATACTTTTTTCTGAAGCAAACTCGAAAGATTTAACATTAGCCCGTGTGTTAATTATCGATAACTATGGCATGCTTTCACAAATCTATAGATATGGAACGCTTACTTATGTCGGCGGCGGGCTAAAAAGCAAGGGTATACATAATGTGCTGGAAGCTGCGGTATTCAATAAAATCGTACTATTCGGACCGCATTATCAAAAGTATTCAGAAGCTGTGGGACTGGTACAGGCAGGAGGTGGACTTGCATTTCACTCGGATGTAAACAATGGCGATATGCTGCGGGAACTGATCGATGCGCTGTTGAGTGACGAACGGGAATACAGGTTCAGAAGCAATGCTGCCGGTGAGTTTGTGCGTTCACAGAAGGGGGCTACGCAAAAGATTATGAATTATATTCAGGAAAAACGTCTCTTAACGAGATGATCAAAATGTTTTACGGTAGGGTTGTCGTTGCTCCAGCCCACTTTGATCTTTAGTTCGCGGCTTATCCAGTATTCGGCTTCAGGGTAAATGTTAAAGCTATTGATGGTTTTGATACTACGCTCGTACATGGCTTCGTCACCACGGAACAATTCATTGATAAATAAGAACCGGTCGTTGATACCTATAGCTTTACGTAAATCTTTTACAGGTGTTTCTTTCAGTATTTCTACCAGCTCGGTTTTGCCCTGTTTCAATTTATCGTTAAGCGATTCGGCAAGTATTGCGGCATCGTTCACTTCTTTTTCACGGGGCTGGTGCGATAAGGTAGGTATCTCTGTCATCGGGTCAAAAACCATATCAAGCTGACCGTTTTTCTGTACTACTGAAACGGTTCCTTCTTCTACAAGCAATGTTTCCTTTTCCTTAATGGCAGGCATTTCTTCATCAAGATCGATCGGTTGAGGGGCATATTGCTCGTACTGAGCGGAGGACGCGGGAAGAACGACGGCCACTTTTGATGTGCCCAGGGTCTTGGCGCCATTGGCCTGGTGTTGGGCAAGTTCGTTTTGAAGCAACTGCACAGTCATTTGCAACTGGGCGGGACTGGCCCGTTGCTCAAACTGTTCACGGAGCTTATTGATGAGGAGCTCTATTCGTTCCATAATTTATCACAGATTAAGTTGGATTCAGACGATAATTAAAGGTTATGACAACTTATGTATGTATTCCTTTTCTTTGCAATCCGGCAAGCGTTGACTAACCAGTAATTTCGGTCCTTTAAGTTACAAACTGTTTGCCAATTAAATTATTGTACTTTTTTTGTGAATAAATCTT
>CBFGYO010000169.1:0-7835 GCA_965652975.1 uncultured Chitinophagaceae bacterium
AAAGAGAAAAACCACACTTTTCAGCGTGGTTTTTCCAGATAAACGAGATATGAATATTAGAATCCTTTCTTCTCATTCGCTTTTTGCATTGGGTTGATACCCGGTGCAGGTGTAATTGTTTTTTGCTTAAACACTTTAAACTTGCTTGGTTCTGCAATCGTATTCCAGCTATTATTCGTTTCATCGATATCTGCTGTTTCCTTCATAGGATCCAGTTTTACCGATGCCACTTCTTTGTCTTTCAGAAAAGCTTTCGTTACTTTCTTTTCATTCAGTCTCCAGATTTGAGCAGGTATTCTTTCTACTTCCTTTGTACCATCTTTGTAAGTCCACTCGATGATAATCGGCATTACCAACCCGCCTTTATTGCTGAACGTAAGTTCATACATGTGCTTGTTAGCATATTTTTGTTTGCCTGCATCATCAAGTGCCTCGGTATTGGCTTTTACAGTTACGGGGTATTTTGTGCTGTCGTATTTTTCAATGTTACGTGCATATCTCCAGTAGAAATCTCTCAGCGTTGTATCGCGATCGGTTTCAAAAACAATCTTCTTGTCTTCGCGGTTGCGGATTTTCGAGAGATCTTCAAAAGCATTTACTGCCGGTCTGGCCAAAGGACGCATTGCAATGGTATCATTTACCTGGGCAGGTATGGCGGTTACGTCAGGTCTTGCATACTTTACGGTGTCAATAGCAATATCTGTTGCGTCGGTACTAAAGAACCAGCCTCTCCAGAACCAATCCAGGTCTTCGCCTGTTGCATCTTCCAGTGTGCGGAAGAAATCGGCAGGTGTAGGATGTTTGAAAGCCCATCTCCTGGAATATTCACGAAAAGCGTAGTCAAACATTTCGCGGCCAACGATTGTTTCGCGCAGGATGTTCAGCCCTGTAGCCACTTTATCATAAGCATTTGCACCGAAATTCACGATGTTTTCCGAATTGGTCATAATGGGCTCCAGTTGATCCTTTGGCAATTTCATATAGTTGGTAATCGTCCATGGAGCTCCTTCTGTTGACGGGAATTTGTTGTCCCACAATTCCTGTGTAAGATATTGCAGGTAAGAATTGAGCCCTTCATCCATCCAGGTCCATTGTCTTTCGTCGCTGTTGACTATCATCGGGAAAAAGTTGTGACCTACTTCGTGAATGATTACAAAAATGGCTGCATTCTTATTGTTCTCCGTATAGCTGCCATCTTTCTCTGCACGACCTGGGTTGAAACAGATCATCGGGTATTCCATACCCTGGTTGCCTTCTACACTTTGTGCTACCGGGTAAGGGTAGGGGATGCTGAATTTGGAATAAGTTTTAATAGTATGGGCTACAGCTTTTGTCGAGTAGCGGTTATAGATAGGGTATGCTTCCTTAGCATAAAAACTCATGCACATAACTTTTTTTCCTTCTACCAGTGCAGGCATTGCATCCCATGCAAAGCGGCGTGATGAAGTCCAGGCAAAGTCGCGCACATTGTCTGCCTTGTATATCCATGTTTTTTTAGCAGTGCTTTTTTGTTTGGAAGCTGCCAGCGCTTCATCGCCCGTAACGATCATTACAGGATCTTTCGCTGTTTGTGCTTTTGCCCAACGTGCCTGTTGTGTTGCATTAAGGGTGGAAGTATAGTTTTGGCATTCACCTGTAGAACCTACAACGTGATCAGCAGGAACAGTCATTTGCACTTTGAAATTGCCGAAACATACAGTGAATTCACCACGGCCGGTGAACTGCTTATTTTGCCAGCCCTGCACATCGTTGTACATGCAGAGGCGGGGATACCATTGTGTAATTGTAAAATTGGCATTGCCATCGTCGAATGGTTCATAACCACCGCGTGCACCCCCGAAACGGATAAAGTCAGCGCGATTGGCAAGCTTATAATTCCAGTCAACATTAAAAACAAATTTCTGTCCTGGTTTTAATGGCGCAGGTAGTTCCACGCGCATCATCGTTTTATTGATGACGTAAACCAGCGATTTGCCAGTAGCGTCGGTTAGCTTTGTGATTTTGAAACCGTAGTCATTGTCTGTTTTTCTTTCTTCAAAGCGGTCGAGTATCCTGTCTGTCGTTTGTTGCGGAAGCTGCGTGCTGTTCTGATAGTTAGCATTGTTAACGGTGCTGTGCTGATTTTCATCCAACTGCAGCCACAGGTAGGTGAGTACATCGGGTGAGTTGTTGAAATAAGTAATGGTTTCGCTTCCTTTTAATTTGAAATTGGCTTCATCCAGCTCGCACTTGATATCATAATCCACTCGTTGCTGCCAGTACTTGGTACCGGGTGCACCGCTGGCTGTACGGTATTCATTCGGCGTAGGAAGGATGGTTCCAAGTTGTTCAAATTTGTTTGCGTGATTGCTGCCCGGATTATTTTGAGCATTCTGGGCCAAGAGAAAGCCGCAGGATAGTAAAGAAAGACTGCAGGCGAATAAGACTCTTTTCATTGTTTATTGTGTTTATATTAGCTACTCTTCGAAAATGCGGAAATTAATATCTTTTAGTCCACGAAAATTATCGTTTTACAGGGCCGGTAAACGTTCTAAGGCAATCTTCAGGGCCAGGCCAAAGGTGATACCGGATAAAAATACCGTCCAGTCCCTGCGGCTGATTTTCAGGCTCATCATCAACTGGGCCAGGAGCAATAGTATCAGCACGACCACAATCTGCCCCACTTCCAACCCGATATTGAATCCCAACAGGGGCATTGCGATTTCCTGGTCCTTTGCCAGCATAAACCGGATGGTATTGGCAAACCCCATTCCATGCACCAATCCAAATACCAATGCCAGCACATAATTGATGTACATGGACCGCCTGTTCCTTTCACGCTGCAAAAGATTGCTGGCTGCGGTGAAAACGATCGTACATGGTATCAAAAACTCTACCCAAGTAGTTGGAAAACGGATGATGTCGAGCACACTTAAGGCCAGTGTAAGCGAATGACCAATTGTAAATGCGGTAACCAGGATCAATACCTGCTTCCAGTCTTTCCATACATAAATCGCTGAGAGTGCCGCGATGAACAGCAAATGGTCCAAAGCATCCCAACTCATGATATGTTCCCAGCCTAATCTGAAGTAAAAGCTAAAATCAGTCATACTTTTTTCCCATCAAACATAAAACCATTGCGCTATTTTTAACGTCCCATGTAAACAGGGTTTCAAAATAAGCCAGACTTTTGTATCCCAAAAAATTATTCTGTCAATGGCCGCTACTTTCTATAAATGGTTACTTGTGCCGTTCCTGGGCTTGTTTTTGAGCAAACCAGGCGATTCCCGTTGGCATCCGTTCCATGTATCTGTCGTGGAGATCAATCATAATCCTTCGGATAAAAACCTGGAGATCAGTAGCAAGATCTTTACCGATGATTTTGAACGCGTGCTTGCCCAGAATTATAAAACCAAGGTAGATCTTATCAATCCACCCGACAGGAAAGCCGTGGATAAACTGATAGAGGACTACATCAAAACGCACTTAATTATCACTGCCGACGGCAAACCCACTACTTTAAAATACCTCGGGTTTGAAAGGGAAGACGATGCTATATTCAGTTATGTGGAAGTCGAAGGCATCCCCACTGTAAAAAAACTCGATATCGTCAACCGCATTATGTATGACTATTTTGATGATCAAACGAATTTGTTGCATGTGGTGGTGGGGGGCGCGAGGAAAAGTACTAAGTTGGAGTTTCCTGTCAAAGAGGCGCAGTTCCTTTTTTAAGATACAAGTTAAAAGATAAAAGATAAAAGTTCATTTTAGTCGGAGTTTTTCGAGCTTAATGAACTTTTATCTTTTAACTTTTATCTCTCACTCATCCATCTCATCCCTAATAGCACTACTAATCTTCACCAGTACTTTATCAATCCTATGCCCATCCATATCCATAATCTCGAATTTAAATCCTTTCCAGTCGAACTGTTCACCGGTTTTGGGGATGCGTTCGAGCTCATGTAAAATGAACCCGGCGAGCGTATCAAAATCGTGTTGCCCCTCATTCATCCATTCTGTTTTTTCAAAGCGGGTAAGGAAATTATAGAATGGTATCTGCGCGTCCACCAGGAAGGTGCCATCTTCCCTTTCATTTATTTCATAGTCTTCTTCATCAGCCTGTGCCATATCCCCTACGATCGCTTCCAGGATGTCATTTAGTGTAATAAGTCCAAGGATACTTCCATATTCATCCACGATAAATGCTGAATGTATCTGCGATTCCTTAAACTTTTCGAGTACCTGGTAGGGCGAATTGTTTTCAGGTATAAATAATGCAGGTTGCATAATGTCCTTGAAAGGCACATTATCGGCGCTTACATACAGATCTTTTATTGATACCACACCTTTTATTTCATCAATAGTGGTATCACAAATAGGATAAGCCGAATGCGGCTCCTGCAGGATCTTCTGTTTGATCTTATCTTCATTATCATCGAGGTTGAACCAGATGATATCACTCCGGTGGGTCATCAATGACGTGATATTGCGATCGCCAAGGTGAAAAACCCTTTCGATGATCTCCTGTTCCGCCTCGTCAATAGTACCAGCTTCCGTTCCTTCTGTAATTAAAGTTTTGATTTCTTCCTCCGTTACAGCATCATCTTTCATCCGCTTGATGTTGAAGATGGTGAAAAAGATATTGCTCACTTTATTCAGAAGCCATACAATTGGATGGGTAACGCGTGCAAAAGTGTTCATCGGTTTAGCTACGAGCTTGGCAATTTTTTCAGCCCGCAACAGGCCAATTCGTTTGGGGATCAGTTCACCAAATACTATTGAAAGAAAGGTTACGATGATAACGACAATGGTAGTGGATATGGTAAAAGCGTACGGAGCGAGCACTTCGATCTCAGCTATGGACGGTGCCAGTTGTTTGCCAAATCGTTCGCCCGAGTACACACCCGTAAGAATAGCGATCAGCGTAATGCCTATCTGAGCTGCTGATAAAAAGATTTCCGGGTTATTAGCGAGCTCGAGCGCCTTGCGTGCATTTTCGTCACCTCTTTCCGCCTGCCCTTCGAGCCTGGCCTTGCGGGCTGAAACCAAAGCGATTTCGGCCATCGTAAATAAACCATTGATCAATATGAGAACTGCCAGTATGAATATTTCCATTAAGAAGCGGCAATTGGTTGGTTATCAAAGATAGTGAATCCAAAGCGCTTATTGAACGCAAGGGAGGTAAGCCTTCCAATCAATATGCCCAACAGCGCGCCAGCCAATATATCCAGGGGATAATGCACGCCGATATATACCTGTGCATACGCGATCAGGGCTGCCCAGGCGAAACCGATCCAGGCCCATTTGGGAATGACCTCGCGAAACGTAAAGAAGAAAAACGTGGCCATTCCGAAATGGTTGGCCGCATGGTTGGATATAAAGCCGTAACCGGCGGCGCACCGGTTGATCAGGAGCCGCACCTGCAACATCACATCAGGATCATTGCAGGGTCTCAACCTTTGAATATTATGTTTTAGCACATAAGTGCCTGTCATATCGGTGAGAGCTATGGTAGAAATAAAAAACACGAACCACCAGGCACCCCTTCCTTTAAAATTTACCAGTGCGAAAATGAGTAAGAATAAATATAGCGGCATCCAGTGACTGGACGTTCGAACAAAGGGCATGAGCATATCAAAAAAAGGATTGATCCAGTCCTGGTTGATCCTTGTAAAGAGTTGCCTGTCCCAGTGGTCAATTTGTTGCCAGATACCTAGAAATGAAAACATTTGCAAAAGTACGGGAGAGCGGGGTCACGGAGTAAACACAAATTGACACGGATTTGAGGGATATTTTTGCGAAATCAGGCCCAGTGGCGTTATCTGCGAGAAATTCACTCAAATTATCTTCTTTTGCATTACCCCGATGCTGATAAAATATAAAATACCAAAGACCTTGCTATGGGTGGTAAACCTGTTGCTGATCTTTCTACTCATATTTACCGTATTCCGGCTGGCCACCTGCATTGCATTCAAACCGAAGAGCCTGTCGATAAACGAACTGATTCCTTCTTTCTGGATGGGAATACGGTACGACCTGCGGTGGATATCAATCATCCTTCTGCCGATAGTCGTGCTGAGCATGACACCCCGCCTATCACCCTTCTTTTCGTCGCGCAACAAAAAGTGGTGGACCTGGTACCTGGCTGTAGTTACATTTATCGTTTTTGTTTTTTTCGCAGCCGACTTTGGGAGTTTTGCCTATAATCAAACCCGCGTGGATGCCGGTGCCATGAATTTTGCGGAAGACTTTGGCATATCCTGGCAAATGATGTGGCAAACCTATCCAATGTTGTGGATGATTCTCGGTTTAGTGATTGCTGTATGGTTTTTTCGCTGGATGTATCATAAAAGTCATTGGCGCGTAATCAACCGCACTGAAGGTCTTGGTATACCCTATCGACGTAAATTTTTTATTGTAGCAGCACTAATCCTTTGTTTTTTTATTTACGGTAGCTTATCCTGGCACCCGCTAAGCCGCAATGATAGTTTCCGTTTTCGCGATGGCTTCAAATCTTTTCTTGCGATCAACCCCCTGCAGAATTTCTTTGCCACCCTGCGGTTGCGTAAACCGGAGTTCAACGAAAAAAAGGCAAGAGAAGCGTTTCCCATTATGGCGGAATGGATGCAATTGCCGGATGTAAATGCGTTTACCTACAAACGCATCATATCTCCGGGCAGCAATGCATTGGAGAGCAGGCCTAATGTGATATTAGTGATGTGTGAGTCATTCAGCATGTACAAAAGCACGATGAGTGGCAACCGCCTTAATACAACTCCCTATTTCAATTCTTTGTGTGAGAAAGGAATATTTTTCGAGCGCTGTTTTTCACCTCATTTTTCTACCGCCAGGGGTTTGTTTGCCATTGTAACGGGCATCCCGGATGCGCAACTGTTTAAGTTCTCTACACGCAACCCGCTTGCTTTATCGCAGCGCACTATCATCGATAATTTCGAAGGGTACGACAAACATTACTTCCTGGGTGGCAACCCGGAGTTCAACAATTTTGAAGGTTTGCTGAAAAATATCGATGACCTGCAAATGCATACGGAAAAAAGTTTCAGCGCACCACGCATCAATGTGTGGGGGATAAGTGATAAAGATCTTTTCCTGGAAGCCAACGGAGTTTTTAAAAAACAGGCCAAACCGTTTTTCGCCATCATTCAAACATCGGATAATCACCGGCCTTTTATGGTGCCACAACAGGACACAGATTTCGTCAAGTTAACAGTGCCGTTGGAAGAGCTTCGTAAAAATGGATTTGAATCGTTGGATGAATACAACAGTTTCCGTTATTCAGATTATTGTTTCAAAAAGTTTATCGAAGCAGCAGAAAAGGAATCTTATTTCCACAATTCCATATTTGTGTTTATCGGCGATCATGGAGTAGCTGGCGATGCCACTAATATTTATCCTGCTGCCTGGACAAGTCACCGCCTTACAGATGAGCATGTACCCCTGCTATTTTATGCCCCTTACATGCTCAATCCGCAACGGAGGACAGAAGTAGTTTCGCAGATTGATGTGTTGCCGACCATTGCGGGCATGATCCAGCAACCTTATGTGAATACGACTCTTGGGCGCGACCTGCTGGATCCCAACAAGAAGAATAATTATGCATTTATAACCAATACTGCCGGAAAGATAGGGATGGTAACCGATGAATTTTACCTGATAAAGAATTTAAACTTTCCTGATGAAGAACTGGTACCGATCAGGTATAGTGAGCAACAATATACCAGTAAGCAGCGCGACTCTGCGCAGCGACGCCTCTCCGAATTCACCTCCGCATTTTTTGAAACGGCCAGATACATGATTATGAATAATAAATAGGGGTGTTCACGAGAAGATAAAAG
>CBFGYO010000170.1:0-7803 GCA_965652975.1 uncultured Chitinophagaceae bacterium
ACAATCTTGCCGCGGCGTGTATGACCATCAACTCCCAGGCAGGGCGTATTACCAAAATCAATCAATACACGCGCGGGGAAGGGGGTGCCATTTGGGTGAGTAACTGTAACGGTAAAACAGGCATCTGGCCGGCCATTTTGGTCATTACTTCCTGTGTTTCCAATTGCGTTCAGCCCAAAAATGCCGAGACCTGCCATCCCTACCTCGTTGTTTACCCCCATAGCATCGTCAAAAATGCCATTGAAAACCGTTTCTGCTTCCGCTTCCGACTCGCTGGAGGCTTTCGACACGTTTACCTGTTCCTCATCGGCCGTTGTTCCGGTATCACTCTTTTCCTTTGCACAGGATACCAGCATTAGTACACAAAAAATTGAAAATGAAGATAATATGCGGCAGAGACTTGAAGAATTTGTCATAAACATTGTTTAGGGTTTGGTGTGAGTGCCCCTTTAAGATGCACTTAACTATCTGAAGTTTAACGTCGGCGTTTATTTTTACCCAATTTTGCGTAGAATTCATTGGAATGAACCTGATAGATACTCATGCTCATATTTACCTGGAAGAAATGGATAGTAACCGGGAAGACATGCTCAACCGAGCTGGTAACGAAGGGGTTACGCGAATATTAATGCCGGCTATTGACGCTGGTTCGCATGAGAGAATGCTTCAGCTCGAGAAAAGCTACCCGGGTAGCTGTTATAGTATGATGGGATTACATCCTTGTTCTGTAAAGGAAAATTTCAAGGAAGAGCTTCGCATAGCCCATGACTTCTTTAGCAAAAGAAAGTTTATCGGGGTCGGCGAGGTCGGGCTCGACTTTTATTGGGATCTTACTTTTCGCGAACAACAGTTTTCTGCCTTTCATGAGCAACTGGAGTGGGCGATTGCATACGATATTCCCGTTTCCATTCATTCCCGAAATGCTACCGATGAATGCATCGAAGTGGTTACCCAACATCAACAGGGTAAAATAAAAGGCGTATTTCATTGTTTTAGCGGCAGCGAAGAACAGGCCCTGAAGATTATAGAGCAGGGTTTGTACCTGGGTATTGGCGGGGTACTTACATTTAAGAACGCCGGGCTTGACAAGGTGATTGAAAAAATTTCGCTTGATCATATAGTTTTGGAAACCGATACCCCCTACCTGGCGCCCGTTCCTTTCAGGGGCAAAAGAAATGAACCTTCTTATTTGAAATATGTCGTAGACCGGCTCAGTACATTGAAAAATTGTAATCCTGAAGAAGTTGCTTCAATAACTACATCGAATGCAGAGAAGTTGTTTTTCAATTAAGTCGCAAGTGTCATCAGCACACGCAAAGATTGTAAGGAAAAGTGTTTACTTCCTTTACACTCACGGGACACTATCAACCTGCATAGTTTTATAATTATTATAATTTTTTTCCAAGATTTTGAATAGCACCTACGCCATCAAAAACGCAACACTGCTAAGCGATTAGTTGTTTAATCTATCGCAACCAATTTATTTGCTGCCCGGATTTATAATGCTTGGCTACGTTTGCCGGAATACACCTTTATGAAGTTGTAATTTCCCTTTATAACACGCTTGCCATAGAATATTACCAGTTAAAGTTTATGCTACGCTGGTGAATTGACCTGTGAACTACCCGCTTGATGCATCGAATCACCCGGTGGTGATTTATGGCAACATCTGATAAATCCTGGCCAGCCCGTTTATTCAAACCCGATCTATATGCTTAAAATTCATTTTGACAAACAACTCAACTTTCCGGATACGGCAGTCTGGAGCCTCACAGCTTACGCGGTTGATAATTTCAAACCGGCAAGCACTATCAATTCAATGACAGTAAATAAAAACATGCTGCAATACAATTATGACGGGTCACTTGATCTATTTATACAACCCAATGATCCTGGACCGGGCAAACAGCATAACTGGTTGCGCACACCTGCGGGTGACATTTTTGTAGTAATGAAAGTTTCGATGCATGAAGCTGTTGCTGCCAATAATAGTGCAGATACTGGTATTCAAACAACCAATGTTTTTGGTAACAGGTTTGAGTTACTTGAATAGTAGCCCTGCATAGAAGTGTCAAATCACAAGCATTGAATTATAGTCAGCCGCGTTATGAGTATAAAAAAAACAGCAAAGTGATTGTAAGGTCATTATATGGCAGGAGTCGGCATGTAAAAAGTCTGCTGCAAAAATCCTCGTGGATATTTATCATTGCAGGCTTATTCAGTTTATTATTTGGAGTTATTGCCATTGCATGGCCACATATCACACTTGTCGTACTTGTGTGGGCATTTGCCATACCGTTATTACTCCAGGGTATTGCACAAATTACAGTTGCATTCAAAGTGCGTAACGATGAACAATATTGGTGGATTCTTCTTTTATGGGGTGCGGTGAATAGTACGGCGGCCATCGCCGCCATGCTACTCCCAACAATCACCGCCTCATTTCTCATTATGTTGATGGGCATTACCTGGCTATTGTCCGGGGTAGTGCTGGCAATTGCTGCAATCCAACTCCGCAAACAAATCCGTAACGAAGGATGGCTATTAATGGGTGCCATCATTTCTGCGTTGGCAGGAATTTATGTGCTATTCAATCCAGGTGCCGGGGCCCTTTCATTGGTGTGGGTGATAGCTGCGTATGCTATCATGTTTGGAGTCGCTTTATTGATTGCGGGCATCAGGGCAAGAAACTGGTTTCAAACCTATTTTGAATAAATGATCAGTCTATAATCTAAAACATACCAAAATGAAGAAACAAACTATGGTAACTAATAAAAACTTGCGCTACAGTAAAATGATTTTAATAGTAGCTATAGCTGCAATGCTGCTATTCGCAAAAGGTGCTTATGCACAGGTACAGGTGCCTGCAACAAAAGGCACCCCTGTAAATGCTGGTAGCCTGCTAACACAATTTACCAATGCTATCAAGCCTACAACATTTACAGATGGTTGGGCAGGCGAAAAGAATAACTGGCTGGCTGGTGCCAGTAAGGCTACAGATGCTGCAGGGCTCGCAAGTAGTATCGGCTCGCTGGCCGGGTTTATCAAACCAGGAATGTTCAAAAGCGGGTTTGATGTGCAGAGCCTGATAAAATCTGCATCTACAATAAAAACAATGGCAGAATCAGCAGGACTGCTAAAAAAACTGGAAGGTGGACTGAAGCCGGAAGCAATGATCAGTAGCTGGGCCGGTAAACGTGCGGGGTGGCTAAACGCATTGAAGTTGCTGAAGTGACGAACAGCAATGTGCGGGGTGGTTAAGGAGAAAAATAAATAACGGTATTATGACAGAATTACTACGACTTATAAGGACTACCATTTTTGGTGGGGTGGTTTTCATAGTACCGTTAGTACTTGTTGGGATCATTATTAATAAGGTATACCAGTTTATTAAGAGGATTATTGTTCCCTTTATGCCGGGGGATGATGCGATAGGCGGCATCGGCCTCCATGCCATTATTGCTATACTAATCCTACTAGCTATTTGTTTTGGTGCCGGTTTACTTGCTCGTACAAATGCCGCAAGGAATTTTGTGAAATGGCTTGAATCGAATATCCTGGAAATAATGCCCGGTTACAAATTCATGAAAGGAATGGGTCTTGCCACCACTGGACTTGAAGACCAGGATATGAAAGTAGTATTGGCAAGAGTGGATGACGGCTGGCAGATATCGTTTTTGATCGAGCAGATCAATGATACGATGTACACTGTATACATCCCGGGGGCACCCAGTCCATGGAGTGGCTCTATCTACCACCTGGAAAAAGATAAGATCATATGGACAGATATTACCCAAAAACAGGCGATTCGCTGTATCAAGCAACTGGGCGCAGGGTATAAGGATGTACTAAATAAAAAATTGGGGGTAGACGTGAGATAAGAATACATCATGGGGAAAAGGTTAACTCCGTCAATAAACAACCGCGTGTTATGACAGAGCAGAGGATAACTAAAACCAGTTCGGACAATCCAAAACTGGGACGTTTCAACAGTCGACTTGATATCAACAATACGCTGAAGCAGGAAAAGTTTTTGCTTTCCGGGCAAAAATACCTGCAGGATGAGCAGTTCATAATTAGTCTCATGCATACAATAGTCGAAGGCCTAATCGATATCACTGCACCTTTCATCAAAAGTTTACGACCAAAGAAAACGGCGGCAACCACGGGTTGCATATGGGGAACGCGGCTTCATAGCAAGTCCGCTGGTGCCGCCGTTTTTTTTGGCTGTTGTTATTTAAATATGTCAAACAAGCGGCATGAATGACAGGACCAGGAAAATAGCATTTTTGGTAACTGCCCAGCTTATTGCTTTACTGGCATGTTCGCAGTTAAAGGACACACTTTTCCTTAACAATGGCCAGTTGCTGATTGGAGAACTGAAGTCTATGAACCTGGGCAAAATTTCCTTTGATGCGGACAACCTGCAAGTGCTTAGCATCAAATCAAACAGGATCAAGACTATCCAGGCCAAAACAAATATATTCAGGATCCAAACCATTCACCGTACCATACACTACAGTAGTATCCAGTCAGGCGAAAAAGGTAAAGTGCGCATTATGGTCAACGATTCGCTGGTAGATATCTCAATTGATGAAATAAGCATATTGCTACCATTAAAAGGTAAAACCGGTTCATTTTGGCAGGGAAATGTGTCGTTAGGCTATAGCTACACGCGATCGAGCAGTATTGGCCGATTAAACAGCGATTATACTTTGGCATTTACCACAAAAAAGTATGAAGTCATTTCTCAGGGTTCAATCATTTTTACGCAAACCGATTCCACATTTGATGCTGATAATGCCAGCGCCTTTTTACTGGGCACTTATCTTTTTAACCCCGTATGGAGCGGCAGTGTGTTTGGCAACTACCAGCGTAACCTTGAGTTGGGCCTGGCGCGACGCTACCAGGAGGGGCTGGGTGTCGGCCTGACTTTCTTAAATAAAGTACATGTAAATGCCAAGGCTATTGCAGGTGTGGTGTTCAACCAGGAAAAGAATACGGAAGATGTATCTACACCCACCCAGGTGGAAATTCCTTTGATCCTGACATTTAATTTTTTCCATTTTAGCAAACCGGATATGTCGCTCAATATCCGGCAAAGTTTTTATGCAGGGATTACGGAGGCAGGCCGGTTTCGGCAGGAGGGCCAGTTGACGATCAACTGGAAAGTTATTACCGACTTCTCTATCAACCTCCAATTGTATGATAATTATGACAATCAGCCACCAGGTCTCAATGCAGCTACATTCGACTATGGCGTGGTATTCGGGTTGAGCTATAAATTTTCCCAGTAATATTCAGGTTATGGCTAAAATGTAAGAAGAGGTATAGAAATACCTCTTCTTGGGATTAACGCTATGTTTGCTATTGGAAAAACTGCCGAAAACTCAATAATTGAAAACGTTCACCTTTTATTTTCAATTCCTGATAAATATATGACTGGGAGTATGCACCTTACAAATTTTTAGTGCTGCAATCCGATCCGAGTTATAATATTTGTCAATGTGGATGTGATAATAAAGAATTTAAACGCGTGCAGGTTTTTGCATGATGCAGTATAAAGCAACAAATCTCCCAAAATGACGATCAAACGTCAATCAATCAGTATTTTAACCTAGGTATAGATACTGAAAAATGTAAATGTTGAGCTTAAAAAATCACAGCACTAAGAAATTTTGGTTACCCCCATTGTTTGAATGGGAAAACTAAATTAACTTGTAAGTAGAAAGGTTTTTTTGGATAAGGGATTGCCAATATTTAAAATTATTTGCTTTTTATTGCGGGCGGGCCGCATACAAGTCCTACCTCTTCATTTTTAATTGAACACTTTACCGCACCCTACCTTCGAGGCATACAGGTAATCGGAATGGATTATGTGTATTTATCAGAAATATGCACATTATAGTTGCCTTTTAGGAAATTCTGCCACGCAGACACGACAATTGTAAGGTTTTTATAAGGTAACCGGATCCTAAATCCGTGAAATACATACTCATACCGTTAAGGAATTCTGACCGTAGCACAACCAACATTAATGGACCTTTATGGTATCGAAACTTACTGCGTCAGATATGGCCTATCTAATTAGTATTCTGTTAGGCCTGGTAGCGGCTGGAATTCTCTTTTTCAGTGAACGGGCAAAAACCTTTTGTGTGCGATGGCTGGCGCTTTCTTATGTTGCGATATGCCTTACTTTTTTTGTAGTCTTCTTATATCGCACGCACCTAATAGAAGATGTACCTCATTTTTATCGCACAGGCGCTTTATTCATGTTTATGTACATGCCCCTGTCTTATTTATATGTAAGAACAACGCTTACGGGTCGTCGTGCAGGTAAACTCGACCTGCTACACGCTTTGCCCGCAATTATCTATATAATTGACTTTTCACCACTTTTTTTCTCGTCGGCAGACTCCAAATTATCAATCTTCGCACTCGACTTCAACAGGGCGGTTTTCAATTTTGCATATGGTATTGTATTACCCGAAAAATTTTACAGGGCCGCTGTTACTCTTTTGCCTCTACTGTATTGGGTAGGGCAATTGCTATTATTTATTCGATGGTCCGGCAAAATTATGAATCGCCAGCAGGCTGTGAATTCAACTACTTCTAAATGGTTGCTATTCTACTTTGCATTCCAGTTCATGTTACTCTCACCCGTTTTCTTATTCTTTTTAACCGGGCAGGTAATACCATTCTTTGAGGTATCTTTTGTATTTACTGTAATGTTTACCGCCTTTATCGGGTTTTCATTATTTGTGCAGCCTTCAACGATACCACAAACACAACCCGAATTTATTTACCCGATGGTTCACGATCATCTTCCCCCAGATGTACCGATGGGAATAACCCACGATTATCACATAGATGCATCTAAACATCAGGATGGTGTTGACGTACACGCTGCACCGCGACACGTAAAACCATTGGAAAAACTTACACGTAAACAGGTAAGCCATATGAAGTACGAGTTAGAATTCTTTTTGCAACGCAATAAACCTTTTTTGCAACATAGTTATTCTTTACAGGAGCTCGCAACCTCACTATCATTTCCCTTGTATCAACTATCGGCCCTCATCAACCAGGAATACAAGACCAATTTTAATGATCTCATTAATAAATATCGTATCGAACAGGCCCTTCAAATTATAAAGGAGGGTAAGAACACGCACTTAAACATTAATGGTTTGGCTGATCGATGCGGGTTCAACAACAGGAACTCTTTCACAAACGCCTTCAAAAAATTCACCGGGTTAACTCCATCGGAGTATTTTAAAGATACCCAGGCTTAAAGCTGCCAACATTTACAAACCTTTGCAATCCTTTAGGGGCATTGCTTTTTTTCAAACGGTAGTATTGTTATCTTTTCGGAACATTTTCTACAGGAATGGAAGCACGTTTGAGAGGTACTAGTTCCGCGTCTGACAGGTGAGGCTTTAATTGCTATCATTTTTATGACTCACAGTTACAAGCCTAATAGTCTAATCTAAACAGGTTCGGATTGATAAGGAGTGAATTCTGCTGGGACCTGCTTGTTACCGAATAAGATAAATAGTTCGTTGTACTGGCAATGAGGCCAGGTAAATGCTACTGCAAAAGCAAAAAAGCCTTTATGCCGGGTCTGGAAGTACTTAATATCTTACGAGAGCAGATCATACCTGTCTTTATTGCTGCATTCGCCGCAGTGTTGCTACTGGGAATTTTGGCAATTAAAATGAGAAAAAAATAAATCGGGATCGACATGCGTGAGAAACAAATGTTTGCCGGCTCATCCTGTGCCGGTGTAGTATCGGCAAGTGT
>CBFGYO010000171.1:0-7748 GCA_965652975.1 uncultured Chitinophagaceae bacterium
AAGCTCTTCCTGATCTTCGAATCACTGCCGATCTATCCCACTGGTGCAATGTTGCAGAAAGCTTCCTGGAAGATCAGCAGGAAGTGATAGCACTGGTACCCCAACATACTATTCATATTCATGCGCGCGTGGGTCATCCGCAAGGACCACAGGTTACAGATCCGCGACATGCGGAATGGCACCTGGCATTGCAACATCATACTACGTGGTGGAAAGATATTTATGCTTATCATCAAAGAACTGGTAGCCGTACTTTTACAATCACTCCTGAATTTGGTCCGCCTCCTTATATGCCTTGTATTCCACTTTCTGATAAACCAATGGCGGATCAGTGGGATATTAATAGATGGATGATGAAGTATTTAATCGAAGTGTTGGTTCGCGCAGATGGCACCGATTGAGCAGATGACGCAGATAATCTGCGAAATATGCTTAATCTGCCTTATCTGCGCGAACTGTATTTATTTCGCCCAATTAACATTCGTCGACTTCACATCCCTTGAATTACCACCAATCATAATTACAAAATCGCCTGCTTCCCAATCATACTTAAGATCATAGTTATAGAATTTCAGGTCTTCTGGCGTAATGGTGAAAGAAACATTCTTCGATTCGCCGGCCTTCAAATCGATTTTCTGAAACCCTTTTAATTCTTTAACAGGCCTTGTTACCGATCCTACCAGGTCGCGAATATAAAGTTGCACTACTTCTTTACCATCCGTGCTTCCTGAGTTGGTCACCGTTACGCTTGCAGTTAATACCTGGTTTCCTTTCAGCGTTTTGCTACTTACCTTAATATCGCTATAAGAAAAATTGGTATAGCTAAGGCCATATCCAAATGGATAGAGCGGTTCGTTGCTTACATCGAGGTAGTTGGAACGAAATTTCTGGAACCATTTACCCTGCTCAAGTGGGCGCCCGGTATTCTTATGATTATAAAAAATTGGTACCTGTCCAATATTCTGCGGGAATGTGGTACTTAATTTACCGGAAGGATTTACATCACCAAACAATACGTCTGCAATTGCATATCCCGCTTCCGAACCACCAAACCATACATTGAGAATAGCTGGAATATTTTCATGTTCCCACTTCAACGCAAGTGGGCGGCCGGTGAACAGTACCAGAACTACCGGCTTTCCTGTTTTCAAAAGTGCAGCGAGTAACTCTTTTTGAATAGCTGGTATTTCGATGCTGGTACGGCTGCTGGCTTCACCACTCATTTCCGATGATTCGCCGAGGGCGGCTACTATTACATCCGACTGGTTGGCGATGTCGATGGCTTCCTGCATGATTACACTGGCCGGGCGGCTATCGCGTCGCAATGATTTGCCAAACATACCGGCTCTTTCTTCAAACAGACTGTCTGTATCGAGATTAGAACCGCGTGCGTGCAGGATCTTTACCTGCGAACCAACCACCTCTTTCAAACCCGCCAGCAGTGAAGTTGCTTTTGAAAAATCTGCAGCCACGCTCCATGTGCCCGGCATATTTTCTTTATTATCTGCGAGAGGACCTATCAGTGCAATGGTTCCGCTTTTCTTTAATGGTAAAACGTTGCCCTGGTTTTTCAGCAACACAAAACTTTGAGCGGCCGTGTTTCTTGCAACTGTTCTATTGGCTGTGGTAAAGATTTCAGTCTTTGCCCTGTTTTCATCACAATAGCGGTAAGGATCGTCAAACAGTCCCAGTTTATATTTGGCTTCAAGTATCCGTCGGCAGGCATCATCGATAGCCTTGAGTGTAACTTTTCCTTCTTTCAACGATTTGGGTACCGTATTTAATATGCCTTCGCCGACCATGTCCATATCTATGCCTGCCATCAAAGCACGCGCTGATGCCATTTGAAGGTCGCCGATGCCATGGTCGATCATTTCATTGATACCGGTATAGTCGGTTACAACAAATCCTTTGAAGCCCCATTGCTTGCGGAGTACATCCGTAAGCAACCACCTGTTGGCAGTAGCAGGTACTCCATCAATTTCATTAAATGATGCCATTACGCTACCGACACCTGCATCCACTGCGGCTTTGTAGGGAGGGAAATATTCATTGTACATCCGCTGGTGACTCATGTCAGTGGTACCATAATCACGTCCTGCTTCTGCAGCACCATACAACGCATAGTGTTTTACACACGACATGATGGTGTTATTTTTTGTAAGATCGTTGCCCTGGTATCCTTTCACCATTGCCTTTGCAATTTGTGAACCGAGGTAAGGGTCTTCACCACTGCCTTCAGCAATACGACCCCAGCGTGGATCACGCGCTATGTCGACCATCGGAGAGAATGTCCAACAAATACCATCGGCACTCGCTTCCTGTGCGGCTATGCGTGCACTGCGTTCAATAAGATTCATATCCCAGCTACAACTAAGTCCAAGCGGAATAGGAAAAACTGTTTCGTAGCCATGTATTACATCCATGCCAAAGATCAGGGGAATTTTCAACCTGCTTTTTTCCACGGCAAGCTTTTGCACCTCTTTTATTTTTGCCACAGATTTAATATTGAACAATCCCCCTACTTTTCCTTCACTTATTTTTTTTGCGATATCGGAATTACCTGCCTGACCCGTTACAATGTCGCCCGAACCGGGAAGATTCAATTGCCCGATCTTTTCTTCCAGTGTCATCTTCTTCATTAAGGCATCAACGAAAGCTTTCATTTTTGCATCCTGCGTTTGAGCTTTCGACTGTACTGTGACCAGCATAGATAAACAAATCATCCAACCTGCTAACCATTTCATGTGTTGTAGTTTTATATTATTTCAGTAAATGAGGTGCTAACGCTTTTTGCCAGATGGCATATCCTTTGGCATTCATATGCAACTTATCATCGAGAAAAAGTTCGTTGCGGGGCTTTCCTTTGTTGTCAAGCATTTTATTGTAAATATTCACAAACACTGTTTTTTTCCTGTTTGCAAGAAAGTTCCTGATAAGGCGATTAGCTTCCACCATTTTAGGCATCAGGTGCGCGCGGCTCGGACTTGGCTTCATTGAAATGTATGCGATAGGTACATTAGGATAATTCTTACGGATAAAATAAAACAGCATTTCAAATCGCTTCATCACATTTGATGCAGTGACTGTATCTGAAGCAGCAAGATCGTTTTCGCCACAATAGATTACGATCTGCTTCGGGCGATAAGGAAGAATAATATCTTTTCCATAATGAAAAACATCCAGCAGTTCCGATCCACCGAAACCGCGGTTGAGTATCTTATATCCCGGGAAATAATCCTGCACATCTTTCCACATCGTAAATGAAGAACTGCCAATAAACAGGATCTGGTTTGCTTTTGGAAAACTAGCACTATCCTGTTTTTTAAAAGCCTGGATATCGCCCCAGAATGGCGGTAGCTTTTCCTGCGCCGCAACAGTACCCAGTCCTGAAAAAAATAAGAAAAGGATTATCCCGATTTTTTTGAATAGCATTTTATGTTATTAATAATTTTTACAAACAATAGGTTTACTCCGACTTTATTACATCGCTTTTTGCCGACACACCATTTTCATTGATAGATTCGATACGGAAATAATAAGTCTTCTTCGAATCCATTGCTTTGAACCAATATTCATTAGCCTGGTGTACCATGATGCATGTATAAAGTTTATCCGGCTCAGTGCCATAATATATATTATATGCATACGCATTGCTTACCGGGCTCCACTTGATCCACGCACTACGTTTGTCCTTTTCCGTGCGTAATACATACATCGTTTTTACAGGGTCGGGTTTGGCTCCATTGCCGTTGCCAAATACACGCAAACCACAAATGGCAAACTTGCCGGTCGGCATTTTTACATTTTCCAGTCGAATATACCTTGCCTGTACCGGGGTTGGCAATTCCACATATTCATGCGGTACATCGGTCCTGTTATTACTTTTATCCACGAGCGTTTTCCATTTCTTTCCGTCTACTGAATAAGACAATATATACTGGTGATATATACCAAGCGACTTCCCTAAAAATATACTGTCCATTTCTTTGGGAAACGAAATGTCCTGGTCGGCATAATTGATTTGTATTGCATTTACGGTCGACACATTTCCCAGGTCGGTTTGTATCCATTCACCTTTATTGCCGGTAGCCGCACTCCAGTATGTTTTAATGCTTTCATCTACCGCGTTATTCGCATTAAAACCACCGAGGGTCGACGACACCTGGACTGGTTTATTGTAATTAAGCAGCATCCAGCCTGTGAAGTAGGAAGACATTACATCGTTGATTGCTGGTTGCACGGAAGGTATGTAGTGTGGATAATCACCAAAACTTGTATTGCACCACATCTTCCCATCCTTATCAAATCCCGTGGGCCAGATACCGAGGCGTCGTTCAAAATTATTTTTTACAGAAATAGCAATCGTGCTCACATGCCAGTACCTGTTGTGTATGTCCTGGAACGTGGCTCCATGTCCCGCACCACGGGCAAAACCGCCGAGTTTCATACTTAGCGGATCACTCTGCGGTTCCCAGGGACCAAGCGGACCATCGCCCACAAGCAAGCCGTCTGCATATCCGCTAAACTCTGTGCCCGGTGCTCCATATTGCAGGTAATATTTTCCTTTATACTTCGTCATGTGACTTCCTTCGATAAACGCATCCAGGAAGGTGTCGTCCATATGCTCGCCGAATCGCTGCCAGCCAAAGCGCCAGCTTTGCAGAAGATACATTTCCTGGCGCGTGCTTTTGGGCTCCATTGTTTTACGATCAAGTTCCACGCCATAGAACGGGTAACGGTTGCTGCTTCCGTTGTACATATAAAAACGGCCATCATCATCTGTAAAGAAAGAAGGATCCCAACCGCCGATTTTAAATGAATCCACGAGCGGCTTCCATTCATTTGCTTTGGGATTGGTGCTCATCCAGATGGTAAATTTATCGGTGTAGGTGGAACCAAATACCACCATGGTATCGCCGATGATGCCTACTCCGGGTGCGCAGAGCTCATCATAAGTGCCGGTATTCCAGGGGCGAAGAAATTTACGCGAAATAAAATTCCAGTTGAGCATATCACTGCTCCACCAATATCCCCACTGGTTTGTGCTGAACAGGTAATAATCATTTTTATAAGTTACGATCACTGGATCTGCCGTGGCACGATGCCGCCCCCATTCGGAAAAGTTGGGGATGGGGGTATAACCGTAGTCGATATTGATGGGATTGCAATAGGTTGTTTGTTTTTGAGAATAAACAGAAATTGTAGTTATCAAGACCAATACTAATAAGCTCGATTTTCTCATTATATTATTTTTAAACTATGATGATCTATATGTCTATGATTCTATGTGGTAAAATCTCTGTGTTCTATGAACCTTATGTATCTCGAAGACATAGTTTTTCAGACACCACACAGGTTTTACCACATAGAATCATAGACACAAAGGTTATCATAGTTATTTACAGGTTTTTTTTATATTACTTGAAGCTTGCAGCATGCTTCCTGAAGCCTGCACCTACAAGTTTCCTCTTTTCATTTCTTCCATAGCATAATCCACTGCCCGCGCCGTAAACGCCATGTATAAAATCGACGGGCTTTGATTGCCAGTGCTCGTCATACACGCGCCATCCGTTACAAAAACATTTTTACAATGATGTACCTGGTTCCATTTATTCAGGATGGAGGTAGCAGGATCATGCCCCATGCGCGCACCGCCCATTTCATGAATATCGAGACCCGGTGGTTGATGATTATCTCCACCCTGTATATTTTTTGCGCCGGCTTTGGTAAACATTGCTTCGGCTTCCGTCAAAAAGTCTTTTACCATCTTATCCGAATTGTCGTCATAGTCCACCGAAGTAATTAATAAAGGTATGCCCCACTTATCTTTTTTATCAGGACTTAGCCTTACATGATTGCTTTCCCTGGGCAGCATTTCGCCCTGCATGTACATGTACATCTTCCAGCCGCCAGGTGTAGTCAACGACTCTTTGTAATCGGCTCCAATTCCCTCTGGCGGATTGTAATAATTTTTGTCGCGATAGGCTCCGCTAAAGATTACGTATCCGCCTAAAAAATCCGTATCCTGTTCTTTCAGATTTCTAAAATTCGGTATCACGCATTCGGCGGGTCTTGCGCCATTGTAATATTTATCTTCAAAACCGTCAAAGGACGCTCCCATACCGGCGCGGTAATTATGAAAGCCAATAAATTTTCCAAGCAAGCCATTGTCGTTGCCCAGTCCCTGCGGAAATCGTGATGATGTGGAATTAAGCATGATCAACACGCTGTTGAGTGCAGATGCATTGATGAAAATGATCCTTGCAAAATAATCGGTGGCTTTGTTTGTTTGTGCGTCGATAACGCGCACTCCGCTTGCCCGGCCTGTTTTTTCATCATAGATTATTGAATGAACAACGGAATGCGGACGCATCGTCAGGTTGCCTGTTTTGCGCGCCCATGGCAAAGTAGACGTTACCGAACTAAAGTATCCACCAAATGGGCAACCACGCATGCATGCATTTCGGTTTAAGCATTGCCCGCGGCCCTGTTCTTTGTGTAGCTCGGTTGGCTCAGTCAATTGCGCCCAGCGCCCGGTGATATAATGACGTTTAAAATTTTTCCAGGTGCTATCCCTGAAATGTTGTTCCACGCAATTCAAATCGTAGCCCGGCAAAAATTCTCCATCGGGCATAGACTCTATACCGTCTTTGGTTCCGCAGATGCCAGCAAATTTTTCGACATGACTATACCATGGTGCGATTTCGTCGTACCGGATGGGCCAGTCGATTCCATAACCATATCGAAGTGGTGCAGAAAAATCCCAGTCACTCCAGCGTTGGCAACTTCGTCCCCAGGTCAATGACTTACCGCCTACCTGGTATCCCCGTATCCAATCAAAAGGCTTTTCCTGGATATAAGGGTGATCACCATCTTTAATAAAAAAATGTGCTGTTGATTCGCTGTATCCCGCAGCTTTTGTTATCAGCGGGTTTCTTTTTTTCAACGCAATTGTATTGCTGCCGCGATGAGGATATTCCCAAATTGATGCATTGTGGTTCGGGTAATCCTTAATGTGCTCCACATCCCGACCACGTTCCAATACCAGGGTCTTCAATCCCTTTTCACACAATTCCTTTGCAGACCAGCCACCACTAATGCCGCTGCCAATGACGATAGCATCATAGGTGTTCTGTTCCTTTCCCTGGTTATTAATATTTACTTTCAGAGTGTCTGGCATATTAGTACCAATGTGAAAATGTGGAAATATGAAAATGTGGAAATTGTTTATTCGAAATCTTCAATTGTCATTTAATTTTATATTACGTAAAATGCTGGCTATCCCCAATTTACAAATACTTCATTTCCGCATTTTCACATTTGCACATTTGCATTTGAGTTTGCTGAAATAAGTTTATCTACGCTCCAGTTGCCCGGCCCACAAAAGATAAAAACAAGGCCGAGCAATACAAATAGAAAAGGATGTTGATCCTCGTACCACACTTTTCCATGCCCTACAAAAAAGGCGATATATGCCATTGTCAGTATCACGATGAGTGCAGCGATCTTTGTAAATAATCCTATAAATAACAAGATACCTCCTACTAGTTCAGCGCCCTTGCCGGCATAGACCATTAGTTTTCCGGAGGAAGAATTTTTAAACATATCCCGATCGAGATAACCGTTCATTAACTCCGCATCAAAAATTTCCCATCCATGATAGATCATGAAAAATCCAACGATCATACGCAACAATGCCAATCCAGTTTCGCGCCACCAGGGCGCTGCTGAAAAAAGTATATTCA
>CBFGYO010000172.1:0-7657 GCA_965652975.1 uncultured Chitinophagaceae bacterium
TTTTCAATGCTCTGCATTTTCTTCACGCTCTTACGAACGGTGTTGAAGTTGGTCAACATACCACCCAGCCACCTTTCGGTAACAAATGGCATATTCACACGCTTTGCGCATTCGTTCACGATATCCTTCGCCTGTTTTTTTGTACCAACAAACAGGATCTTTTTACCGCTACGTGCGATCTGCTTCATCACAGCTGCAGTTTCCTGCAGGCATTCCACGGTTTTGTTGAGGTCGATGATATGAATACCTTTCTTTTCAGCAAAGATGTAAGGCAACATCTTGGGGTTCCACTTCTTTTTCAGGTGACCGAAATGAACACCTGCGTCGAGAAGTTGCTGTTGTAAGGATGTATTATTTTCCATTTGTCGTGAGTTGTTATTATTAGTAGAGTTTGGCCTCGAGCCTCGGGCTTCGAGCCACGAGCCATAGCTCGCAGCTCGAAGCCCGCAGCTCGTAGCTTTCTTTATCGTTTAGAGAACTGGAAGCTTCTTCTTGCTTTCTTATGTCCGAATTTCTTACGCTCAACTGAACGGGGATCTCTTTTAAGAAGCCCGGCAGCTTTTAACAGTGGGCGGAAGTCGGGATTAAGTTCTACCAGTACACGGGAAATACCGAGCATGGCAGCTTCTGCCTGACCTTTTACACCACCGCCGGAAGCATTGATCTTTACATCAAATTTGCCAACGGCATCAATTGTTTTGAAAGGACGTTCTACCTGGTTTTGCAGGTACACCAGCGGAAAATATACCTTGTAGTCTTTATCGTTGACAGTGATTTTGCCATCTCCTTTTGAAAGGAAAACCCTTGTCACAGATTCTTTACGACGACCAACTCCGTTTTTTTGCTTTTCCATTATTTTGATTTTGAGCTGCGAGCTACGAGTTGCGAGCTACGAGCTAAAGGCTCGCTGCTCGAAGCTCGAGGCTCGAGGCTATTTAAAATTTTAGTTCTTTTGGTTGCTGCGCGCCATGTGGATGTTCCGCACCGGCATACACAAATAATTTTTTGTACATCTTACGGCCCAGGCGATTCTTTGGAAGCATGCCTTTTACTGCACGCTCGATCAGCACTTCCGGACGGCGCTTTTGGAGGTTGGCAGCAGATTCTTCCTTACGTCCACCCGGATAACCCGTAAAGTGGTCATAAACTTTTTGCTCCAGCTTGTTACCTGTAAAAACAACTTTTTCGCAGTTGATCACCACGATATAATCGCCAGTATCAACGTGAGGGGTGTAGTATGCCTTGTTCTTACCGCGCAATATCGCAGCAATACGGGCACACATACGACCAACGGTTTGATTAGTACCATCAACAACATACCATGTACGTTGCACGGTAGCCTCGTTCGCATGTTTGGTAGTGAAATGTAGTTTGCTCATTATTTTGAAATCTTTGAGCTGTACTTTATAATACAGCAGTTAAATAATTACAGGAAGAGCTATCCCTCAACCTGTTCCCAACTTGTTTTTGGGGGTGCGAAGATAAGTTTGAGAGAAATGACCACCTAAAATTTGGGGGTGTTTTTTTGGAGGGGCCTTTGTAAGAGATTGATATACAATAAAATTTTTGACGGGATTTTTTCTTCCTTAGCTTTTTTGCACGCAAAGCACGCTAAGAGGCGCAAAGACCGCAAAGATTTTAAGGCCTTCGCGCTCTTTGCGCTTCTTTGTGGCCTTTGCGGCCAAATTCATTTCTAAGGAAAATAATTTACAAAGTTGGCAAATTGCCAACTAATTATTATTTTGCGGGTCAATATTAATTGAAAGACAAGTTTGTCGGGAACGATGAGCGTGGTATGTAAACAACCAGTGAATGCGGCTTAAGCATAACTACATCCACATTATTAATTTTAAAAAATTGATATGCTCATCGTTTATTTAGAAATACTAAATGCTTTTGCGAAAAACCATGCCAATGCCCGGAAAAGTCTCGCCACCTGGAAGACAACAACCGAACGAGCTTCCTGGAGAAATAAGCATGATGTGTTGACGGACTTTCCAAAAGCAAAAATGATATCGAACAATAGAGCACGATTTGAGATTGTCCACAATACTTACCGGTTGATCACATATATTGATTATACAGATCAGATTGTAGTAATTCGCTTTATTGGAACACATACAGAATATGACAGGATTGATCCTGCAACCATATAAAAGAAATATTATGAATCAGTGGTTTTTAATAGAAAATAAACATGACTACGAGAAGGCCACGAAGCGTTTTGAAATTATCCATACTGTAAAACGAGGGTCTGAATTCCATAAGGAAAAAATGCTACTGGCCTATCTAATCAATCAATATGAAGAAAAGCAATGGAGTGTTCCGGATGTTGATCCTATCGAAATGATTAAAATAAGAATGGAAGATTTCGGATATACTGCATCTGATCTTGCAGCCGAATATGGTGATAAGGGAACTGTAAGTAAGGTTTTAAACTATAAGCAGGCCCTATCGCTTACAATGATCCGTAAATTCAGCAAACTATTACGTATTCCAGCCGATGCATTAACTAAAGAATACAAGCTCCAGAATTAGTCTCCATAAAAAGCTTTAGGACGCAAAGCACGCTGAGAAGCGCAAAGTCCGCGAAGAGCTCAAAATCTTTGCGGTCCTTGCGCTTCTTAGCGAGCTTTGCGTCCAATATTTAGAATAAAGACAATTGCACATGCTCAGCCGGAACTCGCTGCCTGAGTTTTAAAATCCCGGCACCATTGTTCTTTTGAATACAAAAAACCGGAGTTTCCTCATACCGCGACGCGACAACAATATTTGTTGCCCCTGCATGTTCCTTAAACAGGCGCTCCACCAATTGCGGTGAATTGTTATTCTTTGATAAATGAGAAAGAATTAAATGATTTAATGAACGGCTCCTGTAGTTTTTAAATAAATCCAGCGCCTGTGCATTCGACAAATGGCCCTCATCGCCATGTATGCGCTGCTTAAGGTAATAGGGGTAACTGCCTTTCATCAGCATGTCTTCGCAATAATTCGATTCAAGGAATGCCGCATCACACTGGCCAAAATGCCGGATCACTTCCTTACAGCAATAACCGATATCTGTAAACACACCCACCGATATATCGTCGCAGGTAATCATAAAACTATGGGGATCCATTGCATCATGCGACTTTTTGAAAGCAGTTACCTGCAGTGCGCCGATAGTCAACACCTTCTTCGATTTAAAGCTATATACCAGCTCCTGTTCCACCGGGATATTGGCTGACCTCAATGTTGACTGGGTAATGTAAACTGGAAGGCGGTATTTTTTAGATAGGGCGGGAATGCCTGTAATATGATCGGAATGCTCGTGCGAAACAAAAATGGCCTTTACTTTTTCCATATCCAGGCTCAATCGCTTCATTCGCCTTTCCGTTTCGCGGCACGATATGCCTGCATCGATAAGTATGGCCTCAGTGTCATTACCTATATAAAAGCAATTGCCATTGCTACCCGAGTTCAGCGATGTAATGAATAAGGCCATATCGGTTTCAAATGTAGCAAATAGCGAGGCCACTGCCGTTGATGTTAAAAAATATTCCCGCTACTCAAAGCTTCCACCAGGTATTGCTGACATTTTTTTCACCTACAACAACTGGTTCACCGATAAGCGGAGTGATTACTTCTACGTGCAGCTCTTCAGCCTTTGCCATAATGCGTTCCACCGGTTCGTTCCAGGCATGCATGGCCAATGTAAACTTACCCCAGTGTACCGGCAGCAGCGTTTTTGCACGCAGGTCTTTTGCCGCCTGCACCGTTTCTTCCGGCATCATATGAATATGTGGCCATTGCACATTGTATTGACCTGCTTCCAGCAATGCGACATCGAATGGACCATAACGATCACCGATTTCTTTAAAATGAGTATCATAACCCGAATCACCGCCTATAAATATCGAATGATCGGAAGATTTTAGCACAAACGACGACCATAAGGATTGAAATCTTTTGATTCCCCGACCTGAAAAATGTCGGGCTGGCACTGCCACCAGCGTTAGCTGGTTGCCTGGCCGCGTATCATCCCACCAGTCCATTTCTGTGATGATGTCCGGTGCAAATCCCCAATACAGCAGGTGCGCACCAATACCTAATGAACAATAAACACGTGATACTTTCTTTTTCAACTTACTCACCGTTTTATAATCAAGGTGATCATAGTGATCGTGCGTCAGGATCAGGTAATCGATCGGCGGCATA
Organism: uncultured Chitinophagaceae bacterium; assembly: GCA_965652975.1. Classification (GTDB taxonomy): domain Bacteria; phylum Bacteroidota; class Bacteroidia; order Chitinophagales; family Chitinophagaceae; genus CADEDV01. The sequence continues at coordinate 4,198 of CBFGYO010000172.1, forward strand.
TCCTCTGCCGTATATATATCGCTTCCGGGAAAAGCTTTTACCATAAAGGAAAGGGGCGCAGCATTTCCGCTGAATACCGGATCAACAAGTATGTTCTTTCCCGCGATTCTTATAAAATAAGATGAATGGCCAAACCAGATAATCACGGGCAGGTCGGAACGAAGTGAATGAAGATCTGTTTTTACTGAAGGAAGTGTTGCAGGCGGTACGGTATTCCTGTTTTTGTTAAAAAATTCAAGTACCATCTTCCAATAGGAAGTATCTTCTGCAATCATTGGTGTTTCAGAGAGATTGCGGAACCCTTTTGCTGTATAGTTGGGCGACTGTTTCAATCGTTCCAGGTATTTGCCGCGTGGAAGGCGGCCGGTACTACGCAATGACATATCGAAAATTTTAAGCAAGTTAAATGCTTGCCATATATGCCTAACGCTTCAAATCGGTAAACCAACCATAATACACGGTCAAAGGCCGTACCAGAAGGAGAGAGTAGAGGTATGTTGAGGTTGTACGGCCACAGAGTACACAGGGTAGCGCAGCGTTTCGCGGAGCTTTGTGTTCTTTGTGAATTCTTTGTGCCATTTGTAATCCTTAGTTAGTCTGATTTTTAGTGCATCACAACGAACACAAAGAACCACGACGAACACAATGAATCTCTGTGAAACTCTGCGCTACCCTGTGTACTCTGTGGCCGTACAACCTCAACCTCCCTCCCAACTCTCACCTCCCAAAATCTCCCCCCAGAAGTTCAACTCTTGATTATATTGCTGTTCAAATAAAAATAAATGGCAACACACGCACTTGGCCGCTCAACCTTTGGCGATTCGAAAAATGCCGGCAACCTGATGACGCTGGAAGAAGCACATGCACTATTAAGTGAATGGGTACCCAATGAACGGCTACGTTTACATATGAAACAGGTAGCTGCAGTGATGAAGGCCTGGGCATTGGAAAAGGAAAATGCAGATGCGACAACAGCTTTGAAATGGGAACTTGCCGGCCTGCTCCATGATGCTGACTGGGAAAAATATCCCGACGATCATTGCCGCATAATTATCGAAGAACTGGAGCGGAGAAATATAGATCCTGAAGTCATTCATTGCATTGCCTCACACGGTCCCAACTATTTCGGCGTAGAGCCAGCCAACACGATGGATAAAATGATCTATGCCATTGATGAATTATCGGGCTTTGTGCATGCCGCTGCGCTGATAAGACCTACTAGATATGAAGGACTGGAAGTAAAGAGCGTGATGAAAAGGTTGAAGACTCCATCTTTTGCTGCGCAGGTGAACAGGGAGGAAATTGCGGATGCAGCGAAAAGAGCGGGGATTTCAATTGAGGAACTGGTGCAATTTATAATTGACCATCAAAAAGAAGTCGGGTAAATATTTTTATGGGAAAAGTTTCTCGCGGCGCACGCTACGAAATGCCACGACGCAACGGTATTCGTTGCGTCGTGGCTCACTTTGCGTGCGTTGAGTGAAACAATCGAGTTTTAATTGATCGTTACCTTCTGTGTATGTTCGTTCAGCGTTATTGTATACGTTCCCGCCACCAATGGAGTTTTGAAATTGCTTCCACCCTCCCATTTTATTGACATTGGTGTACCTACCGTTTGGTTACCACCGCTATTATCTTCATAGTCGAAAGCGCCCCATGCATTTCCTGCAAGGAACTTTATTTCTTTGTCGGCTTTCAAATCCAGGGTGATGGTCCACACACCATTGCCTGAGTAAGTCATTTGTGGTGAAGTAGGCGGATCCCAATCATTAACGCCTGCCTGGTTGATACCATTTCCCACCACGCGCATTTCGGTAGCCGGTGAAAGATCATATTTGATATTGTTTACATCACGACCATCCCATATTACACGATAACGACCGGCAGGAGAAAACGCGGGCATATTAGTACCCGTATTAATTATCAGTGTTGATCCCGGACCGCCACTAGCGCCGTAACTCCTGGTTTCGCCAACTGATTTGCTTCCATCATTCCATGTATTGTTGTCGATCATTTTCCATTCATTCACCGTAAGGTTGGTAAGGCCAACAAATAAATTGGTGGCAGGTGCTCCCATTGCGTAGTTAGGAAATACACTTGGAGGATCCCAGCCTGCACCTGTGGCACCACCTACAAATCCCATTCTACCTTCGCGAATATCATATTGCATGGTAGCACGATTGATTGAAATACGGTACACACCTGCATTGGTTACTTTAAGATTGCTACCTCCGGCCGATAACGTACCGCCAGAGCCGCCATAATTCACGTCCCATGCCCGTCCCTGTGTAATCTTGAATTCAGCATCTGCAGGCAGGTAGATATACATGTAGTATAGATTATTGAATACGCCGTCGCGAAGGTCGCGGATAAATTCGGGAGCAGTTGGTGGATCCCAATTTACACCATTACCCGTAGCCGCCTGGTATCCGCCAGGCAGGTAAAAACGAAGTATCGGCAAATACGAATCAATAGTAACCATTACCACATTAGAATAACCAACCGCTCCACGGTCCGTAGTTGCCTTAATGCGATATTCTACCTTACCAGTGTTACCACCAGGAATTCCTGAATTAAGCGCAGATTCATTCATTTCGCCCTGTGTAAGCGTTTTGCTGTACACGGAATTGCCAATTGGAATTTCCTGTGGCGAAACAAAATTCTTACCGGCAGAATCATATTGCAAGACATAATTAACTACACCTGCAAAACCATTGAATGATGTGGTCCAGGAAAATTTATTAGAAGGTTGCGATGCAGTTGCCAGTGTGCCGGTGACCGATGTCTTTTCCGTAGTCAGCACGGATGGATCATTGTAGGGTGTAACTTTAAACTTCACCGTGTTGGAAGTATAACGTTCATTGTTATTTCCATATGATGAAACTACACGGGCTTCCATATCATAGGGAACGCCCAGTGAGAAACCGTAATTAAGTACAAAACCATTCAGCTCCTTCCCGGTAAGCACTGTTCCGGAAGTACCCATCACGGTCTTGGTTGATTTTTTAGAAAAGTTTCTTCCTGCAGAATCTATTTCTACAATGAATTTATAATTGGAGGTATCGGTCGCATAGTTAGGCGATGTCCATGAAAACGCAATCACTCCATTCAGCGAGTCGGCAGGCGTGGCTACTACGGCAGTTTTGTTGGCCGTAAGCGCAACAGTGTTGCCTTCCTCGTAATGAGGCAGTTCTTCTACCTTATGGCAAGCGGCAAAAAATACCGTCACCATCGCTGCGAGGGATGCTATGGCAAGAATTTTTTTCATATCTGTTAAATTGAAATTAGATTAAAGTTTTACTACAGTGTACTTACCGGTTTTGAAATTCAATGTCACCTTGTAATTGCCCGCTACTGCAGGTGTAGGTATTGCTTCAGGATCGCTTTGACCGGGCAAACCCATATTGTAACCTATATCACCACCGGTGGCACTTGTACCACCATATTGTGGCTGCCATGC
>CBFGYO010000173.1:0-7636 GCA_965652975.1 uncultured Chitinophagaceae bacterium
TTGAACTGGCTCCTGGTATCGGTGGTATGATCCATATCAGCGACCTGAGCTGGCTCAAACGTTTCAATCATCCTGGTGAGTATACTAAAGTAGGTTCCAATATCGACGTTGTTATTCTTGGCATCGATAAGGACAACCGCAAGTTGCAATTAGGTCACAAGCAACTGGAGGAAGATCCATGGAACACACTGCAGGATACTTTTGCAATCGGCACTATTCACGAAGGCACTGTAAGCCGCAGGGATGATAAAGGCGCTACCGTTCAGTTGCCATATGGCCTGGAAGGATTTGCTCCTAACCGTCACCTTACAAAGGAAGATGGAAAGAGCATTGGTGCTGACGAAACTGCACAGTTCATGGTTATTGAATTTGATCGCAACGAAAAACGCATCGTCGTGTCTCACACCCGCATATGGGAACAGGGCAGGATGGAAGAAGCAGAAGCTGCGAAAAAAGAACAAAGAACTGAAGCCGACAAAACGAAGAAAGCGGTTAAGACCATCCAGAACAAGGTAGAAAAAGCCACCCTGGGCGACCTGGGCGTGCTTGCCGACCTCAAGAAGAAAATGGAAGGTGGAGAAGCCGGCGGAGAAGAAACGAAAGGTGAATAAGCAAAAGCTTTTATAATTTATAAGGCTGTCCGAAAGGGCAGCCTTTTTTTTACTGGAGAGCAAACACCACCGACACTTCAAATCGCAACTTGATCTTCTTGAAGCCAATTCCATATTCATCCATCATCTCCTTCGCACTATCCTGAACACCAAATGACGTAACTCCTGCAACAGTATTACTCCCCCTGACCCGAATATTATCGTACGGCGTTATTGCCGGCATATCAGGTTCATGGATTGTAATGGCTGCTCCGAGCTTTTCTGCGATAGCTTCTGTAAGGTATATCCCTTTTTCCTTTGCAGCCTGTACAGCTTTTATCTTCAGTTGTTTCCTGAATTCCTGCATTTTGCTATGGTTAGTGCTCGCAATGGCAAAACCCTGCGTGGCTTCGTCATCAAGTTTTTCTACCAGGTCGTCCATTGTTTTACTATTGGTAAACTTTACCTGGTACACAATATTCGCCATCATATTAGGGTTCTTCTTCTTTTTGCGCAAATAATAACTGTTGGCGCCTGTATATGAGAAAATACTGATTGCTGAATCAGGTATGCCAACCGATTTGCAATGATTGAGGAAGGCAGTTTTGATTGCTTCAATGTCTACCTTTTCTTCTCCCTTTTTCTGGTATTCCCGTAAAGTAATGTTCACGTATATCTCATCGGGAATCACTTCCATTTCAGCCGAGCCGGAAACGGTTATCGTTTTGGGAAAAGGGTTAGGCGCCGGGAGTTGAGCCATGCCAGCGAAATAAAAAAAGATAGATATCAGGGAAAATAACAGCTTTTTCATAAAACAATTTTGTAAGCAGATGTGAGAATCAAACAAATTACATAACCTGATATTTATTTCAGGCTCAATTCGTTACTTTGAGGAAGATTGTAACAAATACATTTGCATGAGTTCACTGGCAGAAAGGCTGAAACATTTTAACCTTGTACGTAAAATCGTCTATTTCATTGTAGGGTTCATATCCTACCCGGGACTTGCCATCATCAACAAATTGAAAATTTCAGGCACAGAAAACTTAAAGAATTTACCAAAAAGCCGGGTGTTGTTTGTCAGCAATCACCAAACATACTTTGCAGATGTAATTACCTTCCTGCATATTTTCTGTGCAGTAAAATGGGGTAAGATGAACCGGCTGGGCGTACCCTATTATCTCCTCAATCCATTTACACGTGTTAATTATGTGGCAGCAGAAGAAACCATGAAGGGCTCGTTGATTAGCCGCCTGTTCTTACTCGCTGGTGGATTGACCGTAAAGAGAACCTGGCGTGCCGAAGGACAGGAGGTGCGTCGCGGGCTTGATCCTTCTGATACAAGAAAAATAACAAGGGCATTGGAAAATAATTGGGTCATAACATTTCCACAAGGCACTACCAAACCCTTTGCACCCGGAAGGAAGGGGACGGCGCTTATCATAAAACAAATGAAACCGATAGTTATTCCCGTTGTGATAAGCGGATTCTGGAGAGCCTTCAACAAGAAAGGATTAAAATTCAAGAAAAAAGGTTCTACACTCAGTGTAACTTTCAAAGCGCCATTACAAATAGACTATGACGCACCTACCGAACATATACTTGCGCAACTGATGGATGCTATAGAGCAAAGTAAGAAGTTTATGATGATGGGAAAGCATCATTGGCAGACCAGTGATAAATAGATAAATTAAAAGTTAGAAGATAAAAGTTGGCTAAGTTCAAAGGTTGGACAATAGACAAATTTTATCTTTTAGTTTTTATCTTTTATCTTACTTAGTCATTCGTAAAAAGCGCTTTCAACTCCGCAGCATCATTCGGTTTCATCTTACCACCAAGGATAAGCCTGAGCTGCCTCCGACGCAATGCTCCATCAAACAATTTTTTCTCTTCTTCCGATTCTGGTACCAGTTCTGGCACCCGTCGTGGCTTGCGATGCGGATCCAACGCTACAAACGTATAATAAGCTTCGTTGCTTTTGTATTTGAACTGTTGCTGAAGATCTTCGCCCCACACTTTCATGTGCACTTCCATCGAGGTATTGAACGACCTGGTCAACTTGGCTTCGATATGAACGACATTGCCGAGCTTAATAGGATTTTCAAAGGAAATATTATCAACCGAAGCGGTAACCACCGGGGCATTGCAATGTTTCTGCGCCGCAAGTGCCGCGGCAATATCCATCCAGTACATCAATCGGCCACCCATCAGGTTGCCAAATACGTTGGTATCATTGGGTAAAACTAGCTCGGTCATTATCGTGATGCTGTGCGAGGCCTTGCGTGAGTCCATGAAAAAAATTTGTGCAAAGATATGTGATGTGCGTAGCTTGAAGCGTTGTTGGTAGCTTCGCGCTATGCGTAGCTTCCAGGCGTGCTATGCGTAGCTTCCAAGCTACGCATAGCTGAAACCCTTACCTTTGTGCACATTTTGCCAGTATGAAAGCGCATCCCGCAATCTCCTTTGACAATACCGAATTTGCATTTGAATATAAGTCCAGTAAAGAGCTTAAAAAGGCACGATTCCTCTTTTCCTCCATGGGTAAACCCTGGCTCGTAAAATTGGGGCTCAAACTCACGCCCTGGGCTATCCGTGCAGGACTACCCGTAAAAGGTTTGATCCGCAATACCATATTTTCTCAATTTGTTGGTGGTGAAACGCTGGAAGAAACAGCCATAGTAGCTAAAAAATTAGGTGAATACAATGTGAAGGTGATCCTCGACTATGGTGTAGAAGGTGGTGAAGACGGCGAGGAAGGATTTAAACTGGCTACACGTGAGTTTATCAGGGTAATCGATTACGCTGCTACCCAGCCGAACCTGCCATTTATGAGCATTAAGATTACCGGGTTTGCCAGGTTTTCTTTACTGGAAAAACTGGATGCAGCCATGCATGCCAATACCGGCACATTGATGAAAAAATATTTGAAAGCAATTGATGACTTGCCCGATGAAGAAAAAGAGGAATGGCACCGTGTACGTGTGCGGGTGATGCGCATCTGTGAAACGGCCGCAGCAAAAAACGTAGGAGTGCTGGTAGATGCTGAAGAAACCTGGATACAGGATCCTGTTGATGCCTTGACCATCCTGATGATGGATACATTTAATAAAGGCCGTTGCGTTGTATTCAATACCATACAGCATTATCGTATCGACAGGTTACAGTTTCTCAAAGATTCATATGCTGCAGCAAAAGAGCGCGATTTTATTTTAGGCGCCAAATTGGTAAGAGGCGCCTACATGGAAAAAGAGCGAAGAAGAGCTACCGAAAAAGGATATGCCTCACCCATACAACCAGATAAGGAAAGTTCGGACCGTGATTATAATGCAGGGCTCGAATTTTGTGTTGATCATATCGACCGCATTTCACTCATTGTTGCTTCACACAATGAATACAGCAACCTGTACGCGACTGAACTTCTAACGCAAAAAGGTCTGCCACTGAATCATCCGCATATACACTGGAGCCAGTTATATGGTATGAGCGACAATATCACGTTCAATCTTGCACATGCTGGCTGCTCCGTAAGTAAATATCTCCCATTCGGACCTATCAAAGATGTGATCCCTTACCTGATGCGCCGGGCTCAGGAAAATACTTCTGTGAAAGGCCAAACAGGTCGCGAACTTGGGCTGATAAAAAAAGAATTACAACGACGATCTATAAGCAAATAGATTTTTTTTATCATAAGTGTGCATTAATTTTTAATGCATCAATTCAGCATTAACAATGCTTTGGTATCATTATTGCCGTTTTGCAGTCGCTGTAAAATCCTATATTTTTTTAACACGGGCAATAAAACAACATGCTATGATGTTGAATAGAAACACCGACCCATAGTGTCGTCATCCCCACCTTTATTTTTCCCGGACTAACTGATATTTGAGATTAAATTCCGCTACTACTATGCTGTAAATTTTACGCAAAACAACTTTGCGAATGTGTCTAGCTGTATGGCCTCTTACCGGCTTTTCGGGCCTGTTGCAAATTCTTTTATTGATTGTCAGCGCTTTTTTGGTTACGGCCTTTATGATTACGGTGGTGCTTCATTACCGTCGGAGAAAAAAAGAGCCCGAACCTGCAGACGTTGAACAAATAGTTGCCGCCTCACCCGAAACGGCCCAGTATAAAATTGAAGATGAATATATTCTCTTCGATCATTCCGGACTTATCCGCGAATATAAAGCCAAGCTTATAAAAAATCATGCACGCTATATGGCGTTGAAGCAGGACTTTGAACAGCTTGAAGAAAAATACAACGCAGTACTGCAAACTGCTAACTCCCCTCTACAAAATTTTAAACCCGATATTATGGAACAAACCGTCGCCAACTCTACAACTGTAGAAGCCTCTCAACGAAATGAATTGCAGGACAGGCTGGAAAAATTAAATGAGGCTTACCAGTCGCTGAATAATGAGAAAAACATTTTAACAGAGCAACTTGCACTTGCCTGCCTCGGCGAAGAAGAAAAGCTTGCTATTCTTGGCAAGTGGAAAGAAGAACTGAAACAGGCAAAGAATAAACTTGCCGAGCAGGAGTGTATGAAAGACCTTCTGGATGAAAAAAAATCGCAGGTTGAATTTCTCCAACAACAACTCGAACAACGTATTCGCAACTTTCATATTTCCGAATTGAAACTACAGGAGACGGCTGAACAATTGAAAAACAACCGCCTTGCTCTCGACGAAACAAGCAAAAACCTCCAGCTAGAGAAAGTAAATGCAGAAGAAATGCGTGCGAGGTTGTCCGACGTCGAAGCTGCATTGAACAACCATCAGCAAATGCTTACCGGCAAGCAGGACAGGATTATCTATTTAGAAAATTTACTACGCGAGATAAAGGACCAGAACGAAATGCTGCAAGCCAGCGTGGCCGATTATAGCGAAAAGTCTGCTAACCAACAGCAATTACTTGATGATGAACAATCAAGGAATCTTTATATGGAACAGAAACTTACTGGCAACAAACGACTGTTACAAAAACTGTTCAATGAGTTGTCTGCCTGCATACAAGAAGATGGTGCGGAGCCGCCTATTATTCCTTTGCGCCCCGCTTATATCAATAAGATCATCGTGGAAGAATGGGAAGAAAAGGCGGTGCAGTAAAAACACGTAGTCATCGTGCAGGTAGGTAAATATTTTTTTTAATTCAATTAATTTGTGATAAAATTGATATTGCATAACCTAACTGCTGACGATTGCCTTTTAATACTGCTATACTGGAACTGCAAAAGCGAATCGCTTTGTATGAAGACATGAGCTCATACGAAAAGCTGTACCAGCTTATGTTTGAGCCGCTACATAAATTTTCATATTCTATCGTCAAGTCGGAAGAAGCAGCAGAAGAAATCGTTTCAGATGTCTTTATCAAGATATGGCAAATCAGGAGCAGGCTGATGGAAATAGAAAACCTGAAAGTGTATTTATTTACCATAGCCAAGAACTTTTCCATTAATTATTTACACAAGCATTACAAGAATATTCCCTACAGCATTGATGAATTGGATATTGAACCGATCGTGGGCACGGGGAATCCTGAGGAACTTTATATATCCGGTGAAGTAATAGAAAGTATCCGTAAAGCGGTTCAGGAACTGCCGCCACAATGCCGCCTCATATTCCAGTTGGTGAAAGAAGACGGTCTTCGTTACAAAGAGGCCGCCGCAGTTCTCAATATTTCCGCACTTACCGTTCGCAACCAGCTTGCCATTGCCGTCCGGCGTATCGCTTCTGTATTGCCGGCTTATCAGCAACAAGTAATCAATACGGTTTCACGCGGCGTACGCAACGATTTCCCGACGACGCGTCGAGTAAAAAAACTATTGTCACCCTTTGCGTCGCAAAAAATCGCCGCGGTCGCCGCGAGAAACCTGGTCCGGTAAATTTTTTTTCTTACACTTTGGTACATACCCACCAATCCTCCTGTCTTTATAGGTACAGCAGCAACATTATGAATCAGGATCGTTTTTGGGAATTAGTAAGTGTAAAATTAGCAGGCGAGGCCACGCCAGAAGAATTGGCCGAACTGGAAGCCTTTCTACAGGAAAATTCAGCGGAAGGCATCAGGCTGGAGAAGCTTCATGAGATTTGGGAAACCAGGCACCGGCCACTGGTTTCGCAAAAAGAAGCCTTCAATCGTCATATGCAACGGCTCAGCAATCATTTATCCGAACCCGTATTGCAATACGAAAATCCCGACACCCCAGTACTGGAAACGGAAGTTATAGCCCAGCCAAAACGTAAATTCCGCACCCTTTACTTAGCGATGGCCACTGCTGCTGCCTTGCTGGCGATCTTCCTGTTCTATACATTAAAAATTGAAAAACCTGATACAAAAGGAAATGCGCAAAATACAGTGAGCACAAAGCGCGGATCCAAATCGAAAGTGCAATTGCCCGATGGTACCCAGGTATGGTTGAATGCAGACAGTCGCATTACCTACAACGAGAACTTCCAGGGAGCACAACGCGAAGTAGAACTCACAGGCGAGGCTTTCTTTGATGTTGTTCGCGACGAAACCCGGCCATTCATCATCCACACATCTGCCATTGATGTAAAGGTGCTGGGAACATCCTTCAATGTAAGGTCGTATGCAGATGAAAAAAATACCGAAACGTCACTTATCCATGGTTCTATTGAAGTGACCCTGGTAAATAGTGCTGACAAGAAAAAGATCATACTCCGTCCCAACGACAAACTCATAGTAAATAATAACGAAGCAAGGTTGATAGAAAAACAGGGATCCAAGTCGCATGTGCCCCTGCTTACACTGGTGAAGATAAACTATAAGAAAGCCGACAGTAGTGTTATCGAAACGATGTGGGTTAAAAACAAACTTGCATTCGATGAGGAACCGCTCGAAGAAATAGCTTTAAAGATAGAACGCTGGTATGATGTAAAAGTGTCGATCATGGATGAACATTTGAAAAGAGAACCTTATACGGGTACATTCGAACTGGAAACACTACCAGAAGTATTGGAAGCACTGAATGCTGGTGGTGATTTCAGGTATTCGGTGAATAAGAAGGAAGTGAATATTTGGAAAT
>CBFGYO010000174.1:0-7552 GCA_965652975.1 uncultured Chitinophagaceae bacterium
ATAGTAATAAGCGCAAGTGATTTTACGGCCTGGTTCATTAGTTTTGGATTTAACGAGTTGATAACAAGGCGCAATATTATAAAATCTCAACTTTATTTCATACTTTTTAGTTTGAATTTCCGTTAACTCTTTATAAAACCATCCAAATATGAAAAACAGGCACATTGCACATTCGCATGAACAAGCGAAAATTTACCACAGTTATTACAAGCCTTCTCTCAACATTTTCCGTTTACTCAAGTCGGTTTTATCTGTATTCATTTCCGGATCATCCCCGGCGGCAAGTGCGCATGCAAGGAGAAAGATGTAATAAGTAGTTACTAACCCACTCACATAATAAAACGTTCTGGTGTATTCCGGGGCGTTTTTTATTTGGAAGGACGCAAAGAGCGCTAAGAAGCGCAAAGCCCGCAAAGGGTTTTTTTCCGAAGGTTTTGAATTAGATGGCCTCCTAAGAATTGATAAAAGATAAAAACTAAAAGATAAAAGTTGTCTCCAGTTGGAGTATCCGATGAGAACAACTTTTATCTTTTAGTTTTTATCTTTTATCTGGTTGGGATCTTTGCGTGAAACTTATTGAACCCTAATCTCGCGAACCTTTCGTTCCATTCCCGGCGGCATTACCGGCATACCAGGTTGGGCCTGTTTGCCACCCATTTTATTAAGATTGAAAAAAAGACTCACCATAAAGTATCGACGCAGGATCACACTCTTTGTATCCTGGATATAGTTATCGCCATTTGTACGCGTGATACTCTGGTTTTGATTGAGTATATCATTGACGGAGAATCGCACTTCGCCATTTTTCTTTTTAAATACCTGTTTGCTTAAGCTTGCATTCCACAAAGGAATATTCTGGTTGAAGCCATCTGCCCTGCCCGTATTTATATAATAATCAAAATCGCTGGTAAGAATGATACTGCCTTTGAAGGTATACGAAACATCGGCTGAATAGGTTTGCGTAAAATAGTCTTCGTTGAGTAATGTGTTTACTGAATACCGCACATTTGTATAAGCAAGATTGGCCTTGATGCCGAAGTCGATTGTTGCTTTATTGAAATTTATCCCGGCGCCCTGGTTGATGGCGAGCGTTTTGCCCACGTTGCGCTGCCGCTGTAATAAACTTACATCCCTCGTATAAGATATATTGTTAGTAAAATTCATACTCGACCCCTTCAACTCTGGTTTTTTGAATGGAATGCCAAGTGTTACATAAGAAGAACCACGATAGTATCCATCTACGTTTACTGGCCTTGTCAACTGCACACCATTGGCATAGTCGATACTATTAACGATCTTATTACTGGTAGTTGAAAAATTAAGACTCGCCGAAATGAATTTGAAGGTAGCCATGTTGAACGTGTTATAGTTCAAATTCACATTATGGTTAAACTCAGGCTGGAGATCCGGGTTACCTATCCGCACATTCAAACGGTCCGTAACGTCGGGAACATTCTGCAACTGGGAAATGGTGGGCTGGTTGGTGCGTCCATTGTAGGCAAATCGAAAATTCTTTCCCTTTGCCGGGTTGTAATTAAAATTAGCTGTCGGGAAAAAATTGGTATAGCTATCAGTTGTCAATGAATCCTTTCCTGTAAAAGCCTGGAAGCTCTGGCTTTCCAGTGTAGCGCGTTGCATGGCTATACCAAACTGGTAATTGTATTTCTTTTCCTGTACCCTGAAATTGATACCTGCCCGGTGTGCAAGGAAAATATTTTCAAAGTTGTTTGTCAACAGCAGTTCCGGGCTGTCAAATTTCCCTGTAGTGGCATTATAATTATTGACCAGCCTGTCGGATGTGCTTTTGTTGATCGTATACGCGTAATTCAGTTCGAGTAATTTATTCAAGCCAATTGGCTCAGTGTAGGATGTACTGAAAACATTATTGTTGGTAGTAGTCTTTTGCTTGTTTTGCTGGTTTTGAAAAATACTGTCAGTATGTGATCCCGTTTCATTAAAAAAATCATTGTCGGATAAAGTATATCCCTGGCTTTTGCTGTTGCCAATCGTATTATTCCAGCCAAGCGTGATCGTGCGCCCCGTTTTGCTAAACTTATGCCTGAATAATAGATTATTTCCCCAATTTACTCCGTTACGGTTATTGGTATTGGCAGTACGCGTTATCGTTGATAAATACTCACTGTTCTGAATGGCCGATGTACTGAATGATGTGTCCTGGCTAATATTTTCAGAATGCTGGAACGTCAGCGACGGAGTATACAATAAGGAATTAGCTGAGTCAATTAAATACTCCAACCGCAGGTTGATCCGGTGGTTCTGATTTTCATTCCGGGAATAAGTTTTCCTGTTCAACGTTACTATCGAGTCGAGCCCCGACAATAGTTCTGTATAAGTACTACGACGCAAAATATCCTGTTGTTGCACGTTTGTACTATTTGAAAAAAAATAGCTTCCGGTCATCTTGATTTTCGTTCCCCACTGATCGCTATAGTTGACGCCCGTTGACAGAGATCGTGTCAACCCCGTATTGCCCGTACCAAAGTTGTTGCCACCACCACCCAATAAAGTTGACTTCATGTTCATTAGTTGTCCACCCATTGCACTCATCATTCCACCACCACCACCACCAAATCCACTAAATCCTCCCATGGTACTGATGACGTCTGAAAATGAAAAGCCCTGCTTGTTTATATTATTAGCATTAAATAAAAACGATACACGCTGGTTGCCGTTGAATTTGTTGAAGCTTAAATTGAATTCCTTGCGGTCGTCACTACCAATTCCCGCAAGTGCTCGCCCGAAATAGCCTTTGTTCCTGTCCTTCTTCAGTTTAATGTTCATGGTCTTGCTGCGGCTGCCATCATCGATCTTGGTAAACTTGGCCTGGTCACTCATATCGTCAAATACCTGCACACTTTCAATCATATCCGCTGTAAGGTTCTTTGTTGCCAGCTTGGGATCGTTACCAAAAAATTCCTTTCCATCAACGTACACTTTTTGCACCTGTTCGCCCTGCGCTTTCACATTTCCATCCTTATCAACTTCTACACCCGGTAACTTTTTCAAAAGATCTTCCGCGGTGGCATTGGGTTTGGTTTTAAATGCATCGGCATTGAACTGTACCGTATCGTTTTTAACAACGATCGGTACATTGGATGTAACGACCACTTCACCCAGCGATTTAATATTTTTTTCAACGATTAGATCGCCCAGTTCCACCTGCCATTGTAGTGCTTTAATTGTTACCAGCTTTGAAAATGGCTGGTAAGATTGATGTGAGATTACGAGCTTGTAATCACCTTCAACAAGTCCTTTAATTTCAAAAACGCCCTGTTTATTGCTGAGTGTAAAGGTTATAAGTGAAGAGTCTGCAGTTTTGATCAGCGATATGGTTGCATCTGGAATAGATGCTTTGGCCAATGTATCCATCAGTTTACCCCTGATGGAACCATCGGTTTTTTGTGCCTGTACGGCCGTTGCCAACACCAATAAAAGGAAGAATAGCGTAAAGTTTTTCTTCATAAGACAGCCGTATAAGTACGAAATTAGACGTATTTATCTGGTTTTACCTGCGGTTAAGCGTTATACACAAGGTAAAAACGGCATATTCGATGAAAAAGTATAGGAAAACCCTTAGCTGAACAGGTATTCCACATCCTCCCGGGTAAGCGCCTTTACAAAAGAGGTATCATCTGATATAATGTCTTTAGCAAGGGCCCGCTTCTTTTCCTGCAACTGAATTATTTTGTCCTCAATAGTATCCTTGCAAATCATGCGATAGGCAAATATGTTTTTCGTTTGCCCGATACGGTGTGTACGGTCAATCGCCTGCTGCTCCACTGCCGGGTTCCACCATGGATCTACAATATATACATAGTCTGCTGCGGTAAGATTCAAGCCCACACCACCTGCTTTTAATGAAATAAGGAAAACCCTTACTTCATCTTCGCGTTGAAAATTCTGGATCGCTTTTTCACGATCGGGTGCGGAAGTACTACCATCAAAATATTCATACTTGATACCCAACTCCTCCATTTTTGCGCGTATCAATGCAAGCATGCCGAGGAATTGTGAAAACACAAGCGCTTTGTGATCGCCGATATTTTCCACAATTTCTCTCGCAAGTTCATCAAGCTTGATGGAATGATTTTCGAATTTCTCCTGCTCGTTCAGGATTGCCGGTGAGTCGCATATCTGGCGCAACTTCATCAGCCCCTGCAATATCGTTAACTGTGATTTCTGAATGCCCTGTTCCTGGATGGTGCCAAGTATCTTATCGCGGAAGTCATTTCTATAGGCATCATATATTTTCCGCTGCTCATCTTCCATTTCGCACCAGAGTATCATTTCCTGCTTGTCGGGAAGGTCCTTTGCCACCTGCTCCTTCGTTCGGCGAAGGATGAAGGGGTACAATATTTTTTTAAGATGCTCCTTACGATCCTGTTCACCAAACTTGTCAATAGGCACCGCAAATTCCTGCCTGAAAAATTCCATTGTACCCAGCATGCCGGGATTGAGGAAGTTCATTTGCGCAAACACGTCGAAGGTATTATTCTGAAGCGGAGTACCACTCATACAAAGACGGTGCTTGGCATTCAGCAACCCGGCAGCCTTGGTAACCTTGCTTGACGGGTTTTTTATCGCCTGGCTTTCATCAAGTATTACGTAATCAAATTCAACACTGAGCAATAGTTTAATATCGCTTCGCAAAGTGCCGTAGGTGGTGATCGTTACATCATGATCGAGCAGTTCTTCGCGGTTACGCGTACGTGCGCCTCCGTGGTGAATGCGATAAGTAAGCTTGGGAGTGAATTTTTTTATCTCGTTTTCCCAGTTGTATATAAGCGTAGTAGGGCAAACCACTAAACCCTTAAGGCTTCCATTCTCAGCTTTATAATGATCCATGAAGGAAAGAGCCTGTACTGTTTTACCCAAACCCATATCATCTGCAAGAATTCCTCCCCAGTTGATATCTTTCAGGTAATTGAGCCATTGATAACCGGCCACCTGGTAGGGACGCAATATCATTTTAAGGTGGTACGGGGGTTCAATTTCTTTGATCTTGTTGAACTCCCTGAGTCGTTCATATTTCTCTTCCAACTGTACGGTCAGCTCTTCTTCATCACGTTGTTCATACAACTCATCAACCACGCTCAGGTGATAGCGGGATAATTTGAGTGAATTATTTTTGCCTTCACCTACACGAAACAGCAGCGAGTATTTTTTTATCCATTCTTCCGGTAAAATACCCAGCGTGCCATCGTTGAGCTGCACAAATTGTTGCTTATTGGCGAGGGCTCGTTTTACTTCTGCTACAGTAACCTTCTGGTCGCCGAAAACAATATCTACGCGTGCATCAAACCAGTCGGTATTGCTACTTATGAAAATCTTTGTTTGCGGCTTGGCTGTATTGAATCGGAAATTCTTGAGTGCTTCGAAACCAAATACGGGCGTCTTCATATCCTTCATCGCGTCAACAAATAAGAAGAACCAGTTATTCTTCAGCACATCCGAACCTTTTAATGCCAGCGAACCATTTTCCTCGTTGTAGATAAAGTTCGAATGCAGGTTCTGCAGCTTTTGAATGAACACATTCTCTTTTTCCCTGTTGCGATGAACTATTACTATCTTATCACCCTGCGGAACTATAATTTCATTTCTGTCTTTCGACTTTGTTTCAAATCCTTTATATGCAAACGTGGGTTGAAATACCAGGTAGTCTCCTTTCTCAATCAGGAACAATTTCACTTCCGGATCGCCGTCCTTGATTTCCTGCACCAGTGATTTGTCGAAATCTACCTTGTGTTCCTTTGCTACTACAAGTACAAACTGGTTAAGCGTTTTATTCCAATCCTCTTCTTTCACCGTCATTTTACCTGTAGGAAGAAATTTTTCTACAAGATGGATCACTTCATTGCTTTTCCAGAGATGCAGTTGCTGGTTGTATAAAAAGAAAAGTGGGCTTGGGCTTTCATTATCACCCAGGTCGTATTCCATACTCCCAAGGTTTACCCGGCATTGAATGGTATAGTGTGAATTCTTTTTGATGATGAAATGGGGCCTGGCTTCTTCCAATGCCAGCGTAACCGGCGTAAGGTTATTAGTTTTAAAACTCTTGCTGCCCGGCAATAAGAAGATGAGGGAATTACCTGAAGTGTCTACAAATAATTTTTTAAGCTTGGGCAAAAGATATTCGGCCATCAGCTCTTTGGTTTCTTCGGGCAGGTCGTCTTCTTCCTGGTGAATAATGTTTTCCCAGATGCCGGAGAAAGGTGAGTTGCGGCTAATATATTTATTGATCTCTGCTTCCTGCAATTTGCGGAGCATGGTGAGTAGCTCCCTGTCGTTCTCTGATAATTTATCAGTTTCTACATAACGGCTGATATCCAGTTTTTCCACTTTGCCGGTAAAGGCAGTGCCTTCATCATTAGGTTCGCCACTTACAACGTCGACTGTAAATTGTGGGTAGTTCTTCTTATTGAAATTGATAACGATGCCCAGGCGCTGCGAAGGTTTTACCACTTCTTCCTCCACCACTTCAGGTTCTTCTGCTTCGCTTTGCTTTTGGGGAATAAGAATAGGTCGTACCGGCACTGCTACTGGTGCCACACGTTTGATACTGGCATCAAGTACTCTTAAAAAAGGCTTTCCTTCTTTATACGCAAATTCAAATTTTCCTTTGAGGTCATCGCTTAGCGAATATCCATACGCTTCGAGAAGTTTGTTTTTTTCCTTATCCCAATTGCGAATGCTGTCGAAATAGTTGGCCCCGTATGCATTCAGCAATTGCATGAGTACAATAATTTTAGGCAAACACAGGGGATGATCGGGATCATCATAATCGCAGCTTGTATCAAAATTTCTTTCTTCGTTCTTGCGAATAATTACTTTATATTCTTCTCCATTAAGTGCTACTGTAGCTTTTACTGTTTCATTTTCTGCAAGCTCGATGGTGGCTTTGTTTGTCCGCAGGAATTTTTCCGCTTCGGCAATTGTTTCAGGTGATGAAAGTAATCGCAGTGTTTTAAGATCAATGGTTTTCATTTTGGCAACGGTGTGCCGCTGATCGTACTTTACTTCGTCGGATTGCAGGTGTCCGCGATCGATCATCTCCTGCAATTGAAACAGGGAAGCGGCTTCGTGCCGACAAATATCGCCGAGATTATAAGGGCAACTGCATCGAAGGGATAAGCCTTTGGGGTCCTTGAATTTTTGGATGTATACTTTATAGAATGTGGAATAGATATCATCTTTCACTCTGAAGATTGCTGATCCGAACAGGTCATCATATTCAACCAGTTCGCAGAAACCTATAGCATGGATTTTTTTACCACGACGGATCACTTCGTCAGTTCCATGGGTATATACATATTTGATAAGGTGCGGTAGTGCCAAGAGTTTGCAGATTTAAATTCTGGATTGCACAGGCAATCGTTCGAAAAAGGTTAATCGGCAAAAATAAAAGAATGTGAAGCGGATTTCCATGTAATTACTGATAAATAAAAAATAAATCTATCCCGGCGAAATGCGATAAAAAAGGAGTATCTTGGATGCCTTTTTTCCTAATATTTAGAGATACATTAATGAGCTT
>CBFGYO010000175.1:0-7525 GCA_965652975.1 uncultured Chitinophagaceae bacterium
TCTGTAAATCGCTTCAGATACTTGTAAAAAGATTTTACCGAATCCATGCTACTAAGTTGGCATCGGAAAAGTTACAAAATTATTGATTGATTTAGATCAATTGGTGAAAATTTTTTAGCCCAGGCCCTTATTCCGGACCTTGAGTGACGCTCAACAATTGTAGAACCGATAAAATTGTAGCTTTGCCCACTTCTGAATTTAAAACCTTAATAAAAAATTGTAAGCATGGCCCAAAAGATCAAGGTAGCTAATCCCGTAGTGGAGCTCGATGGCGATGAAATGACCCGGATAATCTGGAGATTTATCAAGGACAAACTCATTCTCCCGTATGTAGAAGTTGATATTAAATATTACGACCTGGGCATGGAATACCGCGACCAGACTGCTGACCAGGTAACGGTGGATGCAGCCAATGCAATCCGGCAACATGGCGTGGGAATTAAGTGTGCCACAATTACCCCCGACGAAGAAAGGGTAAAAGAATTCAACCTGAAACAGATGTGGAAGAGTCCTAACGGTACCATTCGCAATATCCTGGACGGTACGGTTTTTCGCGAACCGATAGTTATCAATAATATCCCGAGGCTTGTAACGAATTGGACAGCACCCATCATTGTTGGCCGTCACGCTTTTGGTGACCAATACCGGGCAACCGACACCGTTATCAAGGGCAAGGGCAAACTAACTATGACCTTCACACCTGAAAATGGTGAAGCGCAAACTTTTGAAGTTTTTAATTTCAAAGGCGACGGCGTGGCCATGACAATGTATAATACCGATGAAAGCATAATAGGCTTTGCCCGTAGCTGTTTCAACATGGCATTAAGCAAAAAATGGCCCCTCTATCTTTCTACCAAGAATACCATCCTGAAAAAATACGACGGGCGTTTTAAAGATATTTTTGAAGAAATCTATCAGAAGGAATTCAAACAGCAGTTTGATGCTGCCGGTATTACATATGAACACCGCCTGATAGACGACATGGTTGCAAGTGCTTTGAAATGGAATGGCAATTTTGTTTGGGCTTGTAAAAACTATGACGGTGATGTGCAAAGTGATACTGTTGCACAGGGATTCGGATCGCTGGGATTGATGACTTCAGTGCTTGTGACACCCGATGGCAAAACTATGGAAGCTGAGGCTGCACATGGTACCGTAACCCGCCACTACCGCGAGCATCAAAAAGGCAAACCAACTTCAACCAACCCGATAGCATCAATTTTTGCATGGACGAGAGGATTGGCATTTCGTGGCAAGCTCGATAATAACCAGCCGCTGATCGATTTCAGTAATGCATTGGAGGCTGTGTGTATTCAAACTGTTGAGGAAGGGAAAATGACAAAAGACCTCGCAGTATGCATTCATGGCAATAAAGTAAACCACGGCGAACACTACCTGTATACAGAAGAGTTCCTCGATGCCATTGATGCGAACCTGAAAAAAAAGATGGGAATGTAATAAACGGTAATTGCCGGACTACACGTGTCCGGCAATTCTCTTCTTCAAAAACTTATGCTCTCGATTCGCAAAGCCGGCATCAACGATATACCAGCACTCCGTGAACTGGTGTACCAGGTTTGGCCCCAAACGTATGAAAGTATTTTGCCTGCAGAGAAAATAAAGTACATGCTGGAATTGATGTACAGCGAACGTTCACTACAGCAGCAAATGGATGACGGCGCACGTTTTATTTTCGTAGACGACGACAATGTACCTGTTGGCTACGCTTCATTCCAGGAAGTGGAAACCGGTATCTTCAAACTGCATAAATTATACGTACTCCCCTCACAACAGGGTAAGGGTACGGGTCGCTTTATGGTAGATTATATAATTGAACAGGCCCGGCTCATGGGCGGGCATACATTGCATTTGCAGGTAAACAGGAAAAATAAAGCGCGCGATTTTTACGAACGACTAGGTTTTACCGTTACAGGCGAATTTGACTTCGACATCGGCGAGGGCTTTGTAATGGATGATTATGTGATGGAGAAAAAACTCTAAGAGATAAAAGGTCAAAGAGATAAAAGATATAAGATAAAAGATATAAGATAAAAGATAAAAGATAAAAGTTGTACCAGGTTCGAGACTTCGACTGTGTACAACTTTTATCTTTTATCTTTTATCTCCTTCTGTTATTCTGCTTTTAATACCGACTTGCAATCCAGGTAGCGGGAAGGATCGAGGGGCGTTTCGAATTGAAACATCAACATTTCGATCTTTTGACCGGAAGGAATATAGCCGAGTGCCTGCCCTGCTTTCACCATACTGTTGCGGCTAACGGCAGGTCGTTTCAAACCAGTATACCAGAAATAATAATCCTTGCCGCGAAGTTTGGCAAACAGCACCACCCCATAATTTCCCTCTTCATCTACTTCTACGTTGGTGACCCGTGCATTGATCACAGCTTTCACCGTAGTATCTGGTTTGCTCATTAATACCACGCAAAGATCCGGCGGGTCGTAATGCATTGCATTCTTGTTGGGAGGAACCACGATAGCATCGTCCAATGGACATGCTAATCGAATGCTGTCCGTCTGGGCCATCAATGTAGCCGGGACAAGCAGGATCATAATGATCCAGGTGAGCCTTAAGCTTTTTTTCATACGGTAGATTAGGTTATGATAGCTTGTTTATGATCGGTGAATCTGCAGCTTTTTAGCCATTTCAGTACTCATGGCATCGGCGGAAATGCCATAACCGCTGACTAAAATTCCTTTTAAACCATCAATCGACTGCACTGCATACACTACTGCTTCATCTGCCGGATCGGTATTTCCTTCAAAACGGTACACTTCTACAATCTCGAAATCGTTTATATCTACTTTTCGTCCCTGGCAGACGAGACAATTCTCTTTAAGGTTGAAGTCTAGTAAAAATCCCCTTTCCTTCAAACCTTGGACTGCCTCTGTTACAGTATCGTATGTATACATAATTGCTTTTTCCAGCTTCAAAGTTATTCTAAATGTCCAAGAACTACTATCGTTAATGTACGCAGCACCAGTGTATAGTCAGAATGTGTCGTTCCTGTGTATAATAATCAATACAAATGATGGGGATTTAGGCATTTATAGTGCTGGAAATACTACCTTTGCCGCCTAATAATAAAAGCTATTAAAATGTCTACAGTAACGAAATCCATTGACTTTAGCCTTCCATACAAAGTGGCCGATATTTCGCTTGCCGAATGGGGTCGCAAAGAGATCCGCCTGGCGGAATCAGAGATGCCGGGCCTAATGGCCATTCGCGCCGAATATGGTCCTTCTCAACCACTTAAAGGAGCCCGCGTAGCAGGATGCCTGCATATGACCATACAAACCGCCGTGCTCATCGAAACCCTTACAGCACTGGGAGCAGAAGTAAAATGGAGCTCCTGTAACATATTTTCTACCCAGGATCACGCTGCTGCAGCTATTGCGGCTGCCGGAATTGGTGTATTTGCCTGGAAAGGCCAGACTATTGAAGAAGCTGACTGGTGCATCGAACAAACGCTGTTCTTCGGCGGCAAAGACCGTCCCCTCAATATGATCCTGGATGATGGTGGTGATCTTACCAATATGGTACTGGATACTTATCCTGAACTGGTGCAACACGTAAAAGGCATTTCTGAAGAAACGACTACCGGTGTACACCGCCTGTATGAGCGTGTTGCGAAAGGCACCCTTCCGATGCCGGCAATTAATGTAAACGACTCGGTTACTAAATCCAAATTCGATAATAAATACGGATGTAAAGAGAGCCTGGTTGATGCCATTCGCCGCGCTACCGATGTAATGCTCGCAGGTAAGGTAGCAGTTGTAGGTGGATATGGTGATGTAGGTAAAGGCTCGGCTGCTTCACTCGCTGGCGCTGGTTGCCGCGTGATTGTTACTGAAATCGATCCTATCTGTGCACTGCAGGCCGCAATGGATGGTTTTGAAGTAAAGAAAATGATCGATGCTGTTAAAGAAGCCGATATAGTAGTTACTGCTTCAGGTTGCCGGGATCTTATTACCGGCGCCCATTTCAAACTGATGAAAGACAAAGCCATCGTTTGCAACATTGGTCACTTCGATATCGAGATCGATATAGCCTGGTTGAATACAAACTACGGCGATACAAAAGACACCATCAAACCGCAGGTTGACATTTATAATGTGGATGGCAAAGACATCATCATCCTTGCCGAAGGCAGGCTTGTAAATCTTGGTTGTGCTACCGGACACCCTTCATTCGTAATGAGCAATTCATTTTCGAATCAAACACTTGCTCAAATAGAATTATGGCAAAACCATAAGAACTACGAAAACAAAGTGTACGTTCTTCCAAAACACCTTGATGAAAAAGT
The DNA here is from genome assembly GCA_965652975.1 of uncultured Chitinophagaceae bacterium. Classification (GTDB taxonomy): domain Bacteria; phylum Bacteroidota; class Bacteroidia; order Chitinophagales; family Chitinophagaceae; genus CADEDV01. Next base: position 4,325 of record CBFGYO010000175.1, read on the forward strand.
TGCCCGTTTGCATCTTTCAAAAATCGGTGTGGTACTTGATGAATTGACCACAGCACAGGCGGAATATCTTGGTATAAGCAAAGAGGGTCCGTTCAAAGCTGAACACTACCGTTATTAAGATAAAAGTGAATAGATTAAAGATAAAAGCTAGAGCTTCCTTTATCCGGAAGCTCTTCTTTTTTTTGGATGAAGACCTCTCATTTTTTTTAGCCTGGTTTTTGTAATATTCGGTATGCATCTATTAAAAAATATATTTATGTACAGGCTATTGACCATTTTCACGATTCTTGTTACTGTTGCAGGCTGCAGTCCCAAACTTGCACCGGATTCCAATTGGGGATACCAAAAATGGGTGTTAATTGAAATGAAAGAAGTACCCGTTCAGCAAAGTGGTGGTCGTGGAGATGCTTATCTGGAATATGTCCCTAATGATAAAAAATTCAGCGGTTTTGGCGGTTGCAACCGGATCAATGGTAATTATACGCTTTCAAAAAATAGCTCTATACGTTTTACAGATGTAATCAGCACCAAAATGAGTTGCCCGGACCTCGCGTTCGAAACTACTTTACTCGGTACGCTCAGTGAAGTAAACCGCTATGAAATAACAGACAACAATATGCTCCTGAAAAAAGACAACAGGGTACTGTTGATTTACCAGCGCAGGTAATAATGGTTGAAGACTGTGGCTTTTGTTACACACAATTGCTTTAATACTGGCAATCTATTTATTATTTTTAAGCAGCCAGTACGTCGTGTCGTTCGTCTTACCCTGGCATAACAAATTATTGACCCTGGAAAAACAATACATCAAAAAAACGCTATTCCTGTTTGTGTTACTTGCAAGCATTCGTGTGCCTGCAATTGCTTTTCACAAGCCAGCACCGGCCGATACCGTCAATGTATCCACCGTGCAGGAAGCCATCGCCTATTTAAACACAATCGGCAATCTTGATTCAAGCGCCATGTGGCCGAATATTGATCCTGCATTATTGCTGCAAAATCTTAACACCAGTATTCGCGGACCGCTAAAATCATTTGAAGGAAAGAATACTAATTTCTGTTCATATACTGCCCTTTCCTATATCCCGATACGCTACGATCCACTCGGCTTCTCGCGGTTTATAATTGACCTTTATAAAAACGGGAAGGCAAAGATGGGAAAAAGCTTAATCGAACCCGGAAGTAAGGTGCGCAATGCCGCGGGTACGCTGTTATACAAAGGTGACCTGGATATCAATCACCTTGCTCAAATGTGGTTTTTGAGCCTTGCCGATCATTTCAAAGGTTATCTCAATCTTTTTAATTCGAGCTATAATGCAGGTGACGAGAATCGGCTGTGGGCCGCTACCAACTTTGCGAAATTCAACCGCATGGTACGCCGTCTTTTCGCCTATAAAGTAAAAGCCAGGGGATCAGACCTGGTGCGCCCCCATTTTGACGATATCTATAGCGAATTACAGTCGCGATTGCAGAAGGGAACCGTATTTCTCTACCTGAACAATCGCATGCTCTATAAAAAAAATCATGAAACCAGCCGCTTTGGAATACCAACACACTATGTAGTGCTGACAGACATTATCCAGGACGGAAATACATTGACCATTATTTACTGGGATGCGGGGCGTAAAACATTACAGCAGGTAACCCCGCAGTTTTTGAAAAAAATTGTTTACGGCGCAACTTTTTGCTCTAACCCCTGACATGAAAAAGAATTTGTCTTTGCAAATATTTATACCGGCTATGCTGATCGTAGCGCTGAGTTCATGCAGCCAGAAGTTTTCCGCGTCCTATTACCGCAAAAACAGTGAAACCGTAAATTCCATTCACGCACAATACAGGCAACTATATGCTGAACGACCTTTTTCCGTGGAGTATAAAGACAAAACTTTCAATTACATTTCCCTGGAAATAATCAAGGATACGATACGTTACATATATAAGTTTCGTCTCGATGAAAACAAACTGGCCGACACGCTTGACAAATACCAGTTTAATACTGCTGCTATTGTAGGATTGCTTGAAGATATGCGTACCATTCGTTGTACGTGGATCAACAAAATGGATTTTTATGTCAACCGCCAGAAAGAATCGATGATCTATCTCTCCGTGCGTGAAAAAAAACTTGACTCCTGGTTTAAGCCTGAAAAATATTACACGATTGCCTTCTTCAGCCACCCGCAGCAATTCGATACACGCGGAAGGCTAAAGGCCACTGCACGAGCCACGCAGCCCATGAAAATCAATAATGCCATCTATTGGAAAATAACAGACAGGATCTGTTATGCAATTAGCGAACACTTTAGGTAAGATAAAAATTTAAATGATAAAAGTGAACAGGGCGGAAACCCCGACTGGTAACACTTTATCTTTTAACTTTTATCTCTCACAAGCGTACTGCCGTACCCGTAGCAATTACCATCAGCATACTCCCGCTACCTCCTACTGTTTCAAAATCCAGGTCTACACCCAATATTCCATTAGCACCCATCGCCTGTGCTTTTTGCGATAACTCGCGCAATGCATCTTCTTTTGCCTGCTCCAGCACACCTTCATAAGTTTTGCTGCGGCCACCAAAAACATCCCGCAAGCCGCCGAGGATATCTTTGAAAATATTTGCCCCGATAATGCTTTGTGCGTTGATAACACCGAGATACTCCTGTACAGGTTTTCCGTCTACGGTGCTTGTAGTAGTGATGATCATTGGTTTATTTTTTGTTTTATTTCTTCAAATATATTACGCAGTGATTCATGTTCAGCTACAACTGCTGTAGCAGCTTTTTCCCTGATATACTCAATACGTTTTTCTGTATCCGGATGGCTGGCCAGAAACTCCGGCATTCCCGATACTGGCGCTGCTGCTTTCAGGTGACGAAACAGGTCGGCAAAACCGCGAGGATCTATTTTGCGTTCCATTATTAAATTCAGTCCTTCGAGATCAGCTTCCTTTTCCAGTTTCCTGGAGTACGTCAGGGACTTTAATTCATCAGCCTGGTCGGCCAGGACACCAGTTACAGAGCCAAGATTACCGAAAAGAAGGCTGAGAAATATTTTAGAACCCAATTTCCGGAAAATCGATTTAGTGGCGTGTTTACTATTCACGTGTGTAAATTCATGCGACAACAGGGCTGCAAGCTCGGGGTAAGTTTCCATCTGCTTTAACAAAGCATCATAAATAACGATGCGTCCGCCCGGAAGTGCAAA
>CBFGYO010000176.1:0-7520 GCA_965652975.1 uncultured Chitinophagaceae bacterium
AGCTTGAGGACCTGCGCTCCATGCTCGAACAAAAAGAGCAGGAAATAGGGCAGATTCGTCAGAAGGCACACTTATCGCGCGAAATGACTTCCATGCTTGATAATGCATATACCGAGTTCAACACGCTCCAGGAAAAAATGCATAAGCTGGAATCACAGGTAAGTTCTTCCAAGCATATCAGTCTCGAATACGAGGATATCAAAGAAGAGCACTATAAACTCCGCAGGGATTACGACGAACAAAAATCAAAACTCAACGCCCTCACCTCCGAAAACAGGGATCTCCAGGAAAAGCTGGTAGATGTAGAAGATAAACTGAAAGAAGCCAACTTCCAGCGCCAGCAACTACAAAAACGTGTTTCCTACCTCGAAGAACTCAACAACGACCTGCAAGCTGTTTCCGATGCCAACAAACGCCTCGAAAGCCAGATCAAAAGAATTGGCGAACTGGAGAGTATGCTTAATGTGGTGGCAGAAGAGAGGGACAAGTTGAAGGCGAGATAAAAGTTAAAAGATAAAAGATAAAAGTTGGGGGGATTGCCCTTATTAGCTTTTTTGCACGCAAAGAACGCAAAGAAGCGCAAAGTGCGCTAAGATTTTAATTCCTTAGCGTGCTTTGTTTTCTTAGCGTTCTTTGCGTGCAAAACACTACCCAAACTTTTATCTTTTAGCCTCCCTGCCGGCAGGTAGGTTTTTATCTTTTATCTACAATATTTTTGCGTTACAATAGATTAGTATGGAAAAGGAAAACACCGTCGCCAACTTACGAAGAGAATACGCCAGGAAAAGCCTGAATGAGAATGAGGTGGCAGATGATCCCTTGCTCCAGTTTGAAACCTGGTGGCAGGAGGCAATTGCCTCTGGAATTGAAGAACCCAATGCCATGACACTGGCAACTGCTTCTGTGGATGGTATACCCTCAGCAAGGATAGTGCTGTTAAAAGGATTTGATAGCAACGGCTTTCAATTCTATACTAATTACGAAAGCTATAAGGGCCGTCAACTGGCAGAAAATCCCAAGGCATGCCTTGTATTTTTCTGGAAAGAATTGGAAAGGCAGGTACGCATAACCGGCCTTGTCGCAAAATTGAGCGATGTTGCAAACGATGTATACTTTTCTTCACGACCGGTAGGTAGCCGCATTGGTGCAGTAGTATCGCCCCAAAGCCGAATAGTGGAAAGCCGCGAATGGCTGGATAATAAATACAATGAACTTCTTAGTGCTAATAAGGACAAAGAAATTCCACGACCTTCACACTGGGGCGGCTATGTAGTAATGCCAGTAATTATCGAATTCTGGCAGGGACGTCCCAGCCGCATGCATGATCGAATTCAGTATTCTTTAGAGGAGGGGGGGTGGAAGATTGAGAGATTGGCCCCTTGAGGAGATAAAAGTTAAAAGATAAAAGATAAAAGTTTACCACGTCGAACTTCTCGAATTGGTCAACTCTTATCTTTTATCTTTTAACTTTTATCTCCTTAGACTCTTCGCACTATGGTTTTTTCTTAGCAGCTGCCTTCTTCTTCGCTGCCGGAGAAACCGCCGGACGGCTTTTACCGAATGAACCTTTGAAACGTTTGCCTTTGGCGGTTTTTTTATCACCTCTGCCCATGATTTGTTTGTTTTAATGAAAGATTACGCAAAAATAGAGGGTTATAATTAAAAAAGCTCCGGCAATCCTGCCCAGGAGCTTTTTAATACAGTTAGTCGGGAAATTACAATTTGGCAGAAAGTTCTTTACCAGCTTTAAATTTAGCCACCTTTCTTGCTTTGATCTTGATAACTTCACCAGTTTGAGGGTTGCGACCATTACGTGCAGCTCTTTTAGATACAGAAAAAGTTCCAAATCCAACCAGGGTAACCTTACCTCCGCCTTTCAACGTTTTTGTGACAGCTTCAACAAAAGAATCCAATGCAGCATTCGCCTGCGTTTTGGTGACTCCTGCATCGTCGGCCACCTTTGCAATCAATTCAGCTTTGTTCATGATTTTTATTTTTATAATGTTTTAGTAACGCCGACAAATTTAGACGGTTTTTCATACCAGCAAAAAATTTTTCTTAGTTGTAAACAATCAAATTAATCCTTTGTAAGTCGCGCTGCATAAGGATTCAATAAAAGTGGTGATGGAAATAATGCGATGGTATTTTTCCGTTTGTGATGGAACAGCCTGACAATAAGGGCTTTCAGTTGAATACGCTGAAATTCAGGCAGGGCGCGGGTTTGGAGAAATATACAATTGTTTTAGTACAGGCAAAATAAATTATTATTCTTTTGCACACTCAATTCACAACTTGCATTAAAGTACGAAATGCAATAAACTTATCACCCCACTTTTCAATTCCTTTCTCACGCATTTCTTCTGAATACTTTTCAATATAACGATTATACATTGATTTACTTTCAGCGTGGTATTGTATGGCATAAGTAATACCTTCAGGATCGTCCGCTTCTATTAAATGTAGCATTACGGCATGAGTAAAACAGCCGGTGTTGATTACATCTTTTATATGTACATCCTTCATCCAGGGTAGCCATTCGTCGTGAATACTGCGATCGACCTTTATTGTTACGTTGTAAATAAGCATGATGTCGGTTTAGATAAAAGATAAAAGTTAGTTGGTGTCCTTATTCGTCTTTTTACCACATAGAATCATAGACATATAGATCATCATAGTTTTTTTATACTTCTTGTTCACCTATGTACCTTCTTTTAATTCTTTGTGTCAACAAGTTCATAGAAAACTTACTGCCTGGTCCAACTTTTATCTTTTTAGTCGATAATGATTTTCTTCAACCTCTGGTACATAAACGAAATAGCTAGTAATAGTACTCCCAAAAGTATGAAAGCTGCAATTTTTCCACCCGCAGGGATGTTTAAGATATCGTAGGCGAAAAGTTTGATCAGCGTAACGGTGAACAGGGTGAGTGAAAAAATACGCAACGGCTTGAAATTTTTCTTCATGCCCAGCCACATCATCGTAAATGAACAAAGTCCCCAGATAATGCTAAGGCCCGCCTTATAATACAGGTTTTCCCACCATGCCCAATTGGGCGATCGATAATGCGACCAAAGATTAATATGATATAATTCAATACTTAGGAGTATTACAATTCCTGTTGCCGCTAACCAGGTAAATGCCGCACTATAAGTTTGCCACGAACTGTTTTGTTTTCTAAAGAAAAATCTTACGAGGTCATACAACAGCCATAAAAGAAGTAGTGCCGACAACCAGTGACCGAGGAACAAAGCTCCATTCCCTCCCTGTACGAGCGAAACAGATACATTATAAGTTGCATCCGCACTAAAAAAATATAGTGCAAAACACAGGCAGGTAAACAGGAACTTTAGCACGGGGAAAAAAGGGTCGCGCCTGTATATCCACAATAAGAATATTGCTACAACATAAGTGTACAGTTGTATATAAGTGTTGTATAGCGGGGCAGTGGTATACCGTGTATCAAATTGGTACCATATCTCCAATACTCCTGCTGTATAGGCAGTAATAATGGCTGCAACCAACGCAGTTTTCTTTACTTCCTCTGTCTTTACATTTCGCACAAACAGAATATCCGAAAAGCTCCTCAGAATTTTATGATAAATAAAAAGGGAGATAGCAACTACTATTCCTGTTACGAATCCTTTGTTTAATACTACCGGGACGACAGTTTTATCCGAAAAATACATATGCTCCCATGTACCAAATAAAGTAATCAGCATCAGGAATACCACTAGTGCTGAAGCATGGCGGAGTAAAACAATACCTGTACGTTGCGATAGCCATAAAAGAATGACGCATTCTGCGGCCCAGAACAGCACTACGTGATTGCCTTCAAACTGTACCGGCGCCACTAAAGAGATAAACGATATACTCAATCCAATGAGCAGTGTTACGAAATTTCGGTCAACAGAAGGCTTTCGATAGAAAACAAATGCAAGCACCAGGTTGAATATTCCTAGTGCGCCTGTAAACAATCCTTTGAAATTCCCACCGCTCCAGTAATCCAGAATCAGGATGCCGGCGCCGTAATAAAGGGCGTTGACGCTTAGCAGCACGAGGAAATCAAACCTTGTAAATTTGGTTTTAAGCCGAATACTATTCAGAATGTTCATCGCCACAAATAAGAGGTAAAACAGTGTGGCGAACAGCAGCGCGTCTCGCAATGGCAGCGTCGTTACTTCTTCGAAAACGGTATGCTTGATTATCCACCCTCCAAAGATGAATGTGGTAAAGAACAATGCAATGCTATTGATTGCAGGCCATCGCTTAAACCACGTAAGTACCATCAACCCCGTATTGACGATACACAGGTAAGTGAAAAGGGCCACATGATTTTCTTTACCGGTACTAACGAGAAAAGGTGTGATGAATGCACCTATGGTCGCAAGAATTGCCAGCTCCTGTCGATTGTAATATATTGACAGCACTACGCCCAATCCGGAAATGATCACCATGAATATAAACGCCTCGGTCTGGCCTATCAATTCATACTGGTGAAAGGCAAATGCAACACTGAAATAGAAGACGCTTAGCCCCCCACCCACGAGTACGGAGCTAAACGAACGGTAAGTATTTCTCAAATAATGCGCAAAACCCATAAGTATAACGCCACATAGCAAGCCGATGACGACACGTCCGGTTTCGCCGATCCAGTTTTTATCTATCGCATATTTGATAAAAAATCCGATACCTAACACCAACACCGTGATCCCGATCTTATTCGCCAGGTTTTCGCCAATGAACTTTTCAAGATCCCTGCCTTTACCGGGCTCATTTGATTGTACCGTATAAGGGAGCTCTGCATCTTCTTCTTGTTTGTTCCTAACAGTGTCTTCAATTGGTTTTTTTGTAAATGGATGTTCGATAGGAGCTGCAGGCGGCGTATTATAAACAGGTGTTACAGGTTTTGTTTCTACTGGTGTTTCCGCTACAGGTTTTACGACGGGTACTTCAGCAACTGGTGGCTGCGTATATTTTTGTACTGGTACTTCCTTTTTAACAGGTGGTACTACCGTCTTATCTTTTAATTCATTAGTAAGTTGTGAGATTTCTTGCCCCAGGCCGGTCACTTTATCGGATAGCTCCGCCAGTGTGCGACGTTGTTCAGCGGCAACAGATAAAATGCGAATCAATAAAATGAGAAAAATTACGGGCAGGATGATGATGAGCAGGATCAATCCGTCCATGAAGAAAATTTTGGTTTACAATAGCTGCATCAGCAAAGTAAAAACGGTGGGCGCTTGCAGGCAGCAGTTACAATTTGATATCTAAATATACCGGACAATGATCTGAATGTTTAATATCGGGATATATTTCTGCGTCTTTCAATTGCTTTTTTAGGGGTTCCGTAACATTTATATAATCAATTCTCCATCCTTTATTTTGCAGGCGCACCGACGGAAAACGCTGGCTCCACCAGCTATAGCGATGAGGCTCAGGATGAAACTCGCGGAAAGTATCTATCCAGCCACTACTTAAATATTTTGTCATCCATTCCCTTTCCTCCGGTAAGAAACCGGAAGATTTTTTATTTCCTTTGGGATCGTGAATATCGATTTCCTTGTGAGCGATATTGTAATCACCGCAAAGAATGAGTTTTGGATGTTTTTTCTTCAACTTGTTAATATACACATAGAATTCATCGAGCCAAACGTACTTGAATGTCTGGCGCTCATCGCCTGTAGTACCTGAAGGGAAGTATGCATTGATAATCCGGATATCACCAAAATCTAATTGCAACACACGGCCTTCATCATCACTTACCTTGTGCCCGGTGCCATATTCCACATGATCGGGTTTTATTTTGGTAAATACAGATACTCCGCTATATCCTTTTTTCTGAGCGCTAAACCAGTAATCGTGATAACCGATGTTATTAAACAATTTGCAATCCACATCGTCTTTTTGACATTTTGTTTCCTGCAGGCAAATGACATCGGCAGGATTTGTTTTCATCCAGTCGAGCAATCCTTTGTTGATAGCTGCCCTGATACCGTTAATATTATAAGAAATGATACGCATGTCTCAATTGAAATTTTAATTCTACTTCGGCAGATGGGTGATTATTGATTAAATTGAACAGCAATTTACATTTTACTATGGAAGCTACAACACCATCAAAGACAGCGGCACCCAAGCCAAAAGTAGAAGCGATAATACCGCCTAAGCAACAAGTGTACCTCGACGGGCCCAAAAGCCGGGGATATGAACTGCATTTTGCATGGCGAGTCTTCAACCAGTTTCTCAAAGGATTCAGAACGCTGCACTTCGTGGGTCCCTGCATTACAGTATTTGGTTCGGCACGCTTCAAAGAAGATCATCCTTATTATATCAAGGCAAGAGAATTTGGAAAACGCATTGCTGAAACGGGTTTTACCACCATGACGGGTGGCGGTCCCGGCATCATGGAGGCTGCAAATCGCGGCGCATTCGAAAATGGCGGCGTGTCCGTTGGCTGTAATATCCAGTTGCCGTTTGAGCAGCATCCCAATCCATACATGCAGAAATCTATCACCTTCGAACATTTTTTTGTAAGAAAAGTATTGCTCATCAAATATTCTTACGCCTTCATCATCATGCCAGGAGGATTTGGTACACTGGATGAATTTTTTGAAACGCTTACACTTGTACAAACGAAGAGTATAACCCAATTCCCCATCGTTGTGTTTGGTAAGGAATATCACCAACCACTGATGGAAAATATTGAATGGATGGCCAGCCAGGGTACGATTTCAAAAGAAGACATGAATCTTGTACTATTGACCGACAGTATCGACGAAGCGATGGACCATATCCGCTCATATATCAGTACTAACTTCAAAGTGAAACCCCGGAAACGTTTGCGGTGGTTATTTGAGAAGCGTTAGCAGGTGCATCTTACATGATAGTTGTTATCTTCATGCCAAATGAAGTGCCATGCCATATAAAAGTTTGTTTTCGCTTCTTGTCGCCACTCTATTCTTACAACCTGTACATGCTGATACACCTCTACTCATCACCTCTCCCGATGGGAATATACAATTAGGAGTTACCCATCGCAGCTCAGGAGAAGTATTTTATGCAGTAGGGTACAAGGGAAAAGCTGCAATTGGTTTTTCAACCCTTGGCTTCAAGCTTAATGTTCCAGCGGCAACGCTCGCAAAATTTGATCTTATAAAAGTGGATTCATCCCGCTTCGATCAAACCTGGAAACCTGTGTGGGGCGAACAAAGCAGCATTCGCAATAATTACAGACAGCTTAAACTAAAACTAACTGACCGCTCTGGTTCCGGCATCACGATCGACATCGTGTTCCGCGTGTTCAACGATGGTGTGGGGTTTCGGTATGAGTTTCCAAAACAGGATAAGCTCAACCATTTTACTGTTGGCGATGAGTTGACGCAATTTGCCGTCAACGGCGATCACAAAGCATTTTGGATACCGGGCGATTACGATACCAATGAATTTTCCTATTATACCACCCAGCTCAGCCAGGTAGATGCAACCGGCGGCGGTGCAGCACAGGAAATTCACGCCAAGAC
>CBFGYO010000177.1:0-7366 GCA_965652975.1 uncultured Chitinophagaceae bacterium
GCGGGCGAAATATGAACTGCAGCAGAGTGAGAACCGGCTCAACAACCTGAAACTTGAAATTGATAACGATATAGAGCAGTCGCGCATCAACTACCGCTCGGCGATCGCCTCGCTCGATTTCCAGCGCAAAAACATGGAGCTGGCTGAAGATGTATACCAGCAAACCAAGAAAAAATATGAAGCGGGTACAGGTTCGCAAACAGAGATCAACTCTGCGCAAACCGAACTGAAGGCGGCACAAACAAATTATATCACCTCCCTGTACGACGCCATCATTGCCAAAGTAGACTTTTTAAAGGCAACAGGTAAACTATAACTCAAACCATTAACCGATTTATAAAATGAACTATATGCAAAACGTTTTAAAAATAACTGTCACCGTGTTCATCGCTGCTTCGCTGGTAGCCTGTGGCAGTAATGCCGCAAAAGATAAGAAAGGTGAGTTGGGCGATATGAAAGTAAAGCTGGAGAAGCTTAAGAAAGATAAAAGTGGCCTTGATATGCAAATCAGGCAACTCGAAGAGCAAATCGCTAAAGCAGATCCGACATCTGTGCAGGCACAAAAGCTTGTTTCTGTCGATACCCTGCGCATGCAGGACTTTACCCACTTTATAGAACTACAGGGCAAAGTCGATGCAGACAATGTAGTGTATGTAGCACCACCGGGAGCACCCGGGATAGTGCGCGCTATCTATGTACAGGCAGGCAGTCGGGTAAGCCGCGGTCAGACACTAGTAAAACTGGATGATGCACTCGCGCGCCAGGGTGTAATTGCTGCACAACAGCAGGCTGGAGTAATTAAATCCAGGCTTGCACAGGCGCAAACACTTTATGAGCGTCATCAAAACCTATGGAAACAAAATATAGGTGCTGAAGTAAATGTGATCAATGCAAAAGCTGAAGTAGATGCACTGCAAAGCCAGTTGCGCGCGGCACAGGCACAGGTAAATGCAGCCCAGGAACAACTGAACCAGACAAGTGTAAAGGCACAGATTAGTGGCGTAGTGGATAAAGTAAATGTAAAAGTGGGCGAGCAATTTACAGGGATGGCGGGCCAGGAACCACAAATACAGATTGTAAACAACAGCAACCTTAAAGTGGTAACGCAGGTACCTGAAAATTATATATCACGCGTCAAAAAAGGTGATTCGGTTATCGTAGTGGTTTCTGAAACGGGCAAACCTTACAGATCGATCATCAGCGTAGTAGGTGCAAGTATTGATCCTACGGGTCGGTCGTTTACAACAGAGGCTAAACTTCCTTCCGACCCGCTGCTGAAAACCAACCAGCTTGCCACTATGAAAATCCTTGATTATAGAGCACGAGGAACTGTAACAGTACCTGTAAACGTGGTGCAGTCGGATGAAAAAGGAAAATATGTATACGTGGTGGAAAAATCTGGTGATAAGCAGGTAGCAAGAAAGAAAACAGTAATCATAGGAGAAACCTATGAAGGCCAGACAGAAATTAAAAGCGGCCTTACAGGCGGCGAGGTGATCATTACAGAGGGATACCAAACGGTATATGAAGGACAGGCGCTGGCCGTTGCAAAAATCTAATGCTAGACGAATCAAACGAATTATATGAAAGTTATTGAAGGCGTTACCAAAAAATTCAAAGAGTTTAAACCAACCAGTTGGGCGATCGACAACCGGACAGCAATTTATATCATTGCCATACTTATTACTGTATATGGCCTGTTCAAGTTCAACAGCATGCCCAAGGAACAGTTTCCGGACATCGTCGTCCCTACTGTTTCTATTGTAACTGTATATATCGGGAACTCACCAAAGGATATTGAAAACCTTGTTACAAGACCGATCGAAAAAGAGCTGAAAGGTATTACAGGAGCAAAGGTCAACAAGATTCAAAGTACATCCCAGGCAGATTACAGCATGATCGTCGTGGAGTTTGATACGGATGTAAAAACCGAACTGGCAAAACAGAAAGTGAAAGATGCGATCGACAAAGCGAGAGCGGATCTTCCTACCGACCTCACGCAGGAACCCGATGTGCAGGAGTTTGCATTCAGTGAGTTTCCGATCATGTTTGTAAACGTAAGTGGGGATTATGAAGGAATCAAACTTAAAGAGTATGCGGATAAAATGCAGGACAGGTTTGAAGAACTCAGCGAGATCACCCGTGCCGAAATAGTGGGAGCACCGGAACGAGAAATTCAGGTGAATGTTGATCCCTATAAAATGACTGCTGCAAGGATAAGTTTTAATGATGTTGAAACTGCCATTGCCCGGGAGAACAATGATATTACGGGCGGTCTTATCGAAGTAGGCGACATGAAGCGTACACTGATGGTGAAAGGCCAGTTTGCAAGCGCACTTGATATGCAGAATATTGTTGTGCGTAGTAGCACGCAGGGTGGAACAGTGTACCTGCGTGATATTGCCCAGATAAAAGATACGATTCGCGAAAAGGACAGTTATGCACGGCTGGATGGAAAAAATGTGGTGACGCTCAATATCGTAAAGCGTGCGGGTGAAAACCTTATCGACGCTGCAGATAAGATCAAGGCGACGGTTAAGGACATGCAGGAGAAGGAGGAATTGCCAAAGGATCTTAATGTAGTGATCACAGGCGATCAGAGCAAGCAAACAAAAACTTCATTCAATGAATTGATCAATACCATCATCATCGGGTTTATACTTGTGCTGATCATCCTGATGTTTTTCATGGGTGTTACCAACGCATTCTTTGTGGCTCTTAGTGTACCATTGAGTGTATTCGTAGCATTCCTGTTTCTACCCATTGCAGACTGGATTATCGGAACAAGTGTTACCCTTAACTTTATTGTATTATTTGCTTTACTATTTGGGTTAGGAATCATCGTGGATGATGCGATAGTGGTAATTGAAAATACCCACCGTATTTACAATAATGGTAAGGTACCGATCGTACGAAGTGCGAAGGAGGCCGCAGGTGAAGTGTTTATACCGGTACTTGCCGGTACAGCTACCACGCTTGCGCCATTTTTCCCACTGCTATTCTGGAAGGGATTAATTGGGAAGTTCATGATCTACCTGCCCACGATTCTTATCCTTACTTTGGCAGCTTCGTTGATCGTAGCCTTTATATTCAACCCTGTATTTGCCGTCAGTTTCATGAAGCCGGAAGGTAAAGAGTATGAGAAACCAAAGAAAGCCATATTTAGAAATAAATGGTTCCTGAGTTTTGCAATACTTGGCATTTTGCTGCATCTCGGTGGAATGCATGGCCTGGCAAACTTTTTACTGCTGATGTCATTACTGATGGTGCTGAATGCTTACGTACTGAATGATATCATTCATGCTTTCCAAAAAAAGGCATTACCGGCATTGATGAACAGTTATGAAAAACTTTTGCGTTGGGTACTGCAGGGCAAACGGCCTGTATGGGCTTTCATTTCCCTCTTCTTAATTTTTATTGTTGCGCTGCTGGGATTAATGGTGCGCGGCAATAAGCAGACATTCTTTCCGAGTGGTGATCCCAACTTTGTATATGTATACCTGAAGTTGCCGGTAGGTACCGACGTAAAATATACCGACAGCATCACCACGGTGTTGGAAAAGCGTGTATTGGATGTATTGGGCAAGGAAAAACCTGGCATCCCTGGCAGTATCGTGGAAAGCGTAATTACGAACGTAGCGGTGAGTGCCAATAATCCGCGCGACAACAACCGGAGTGTGCAATCCAATCTCGGGCGTATACAGGTATCGTTTGTAGAGTTTGAAAAACGACATGGCAAGAGTACGACACCTTATAAGGAAGAAATTAGAAGAGTTGTGCAGGGAATACCTGGCGCCAGCGTGGAAGTAGCGCAGGAAGATGGTGGGCCGCCCACAGATCCTCCGGTAAATATTGAAGTAGTTGGCGACAACTTTGAAAATATCGCTTCGGTGGCTACACAGTTATTCAATTTCCTTGATACCAATCGTGTAGAAGGAATTGAAAACCTCCAGCCCGATGTAGACCTCAACAACCCCGAAATAACGATCAATGTAGATCGCGAGCGGGCAATGATGGAAGGTGTAAGCACCGGGCAGATAGGTATGGAGATCCGCACGGCTGTATTTGGGAAAGAAGTGAGCAAAATTAAGGATGGTGAAGACGAGTATAAGATACAATTACGTTACACCGACCTGCTGCGAAATAACATTACTGACCTGATGAATATGCGCATCACGTTTATGGACATGACCACCATGCAGGTCAAATCCTTACCTGTAAGTGCGGTAGCAAAAGTGGAGTATACCAATACAACGGGTGGTGTAAAAAGAAAGAATGTAAAACGTACCATCCAGTTGCAGGGTAACGTACCAAATCCAACAATGGTTGGTCCCATAAATGCAGAACTGAAAACCAAAATAGATGATTTCAAAAGCCGTGTAAGGATACCTCCGGATGTAACTATCAGGCAAAGTGGGCAGAGTGAGCAGGAAGCTGAAACAAATTCTTTCTTGGGCCTTGCGTTCTTAATTGCTGTAGGTCTTATCTTCCTGATTCTTGTTTTGCAATTCAATTCAATGAGTAAGCCATTCATCGTGATCACCGAAATTTTCTTTTCCGTTATCGGGGTGCTGATAGGTTACGCTGTTACGGGAATGACTATCGCCACGATCATGTTGCTGGTAGGTATTGTCGGATTGGCCGGTATCGTTATCAAGAATGGTATCCTGATCATTGAATTTACAGATGAACTGCGAGGGCGCGGTATGCGAACAAGGGAAGCAGCTATCCAGGCGGGCAAGATCAGGATCATTCCTGTATTGTTAACGGCAGTTGCTACAATTCTTGGATTGTTGCCGCTGGCGGTAGGATTTAATATTGACTTTGCCGGTCTCTTCCAGCATTTAAGACCAAATATTTTCTTCGGTGGTGATAGTGTTGTGTTCTGGGGACCTTTGAGCTGGACGATCATATTTGGACTCATTTTTTCATTCTTCCTTACACTGATGATGGTACCTAGTATGTACCTGATCGCTGAAAGATTGAAACGCCCGATGGAAAGATTTTATGGAACCCGGTTTGTCGCCCTGTTTGGTTTCCTCGGTCCATTCTTTTTCATCTTTGTAGGCATCATGTACCTGGTAAATAGGTTGCGCGGTACGAAAGTGTGGATGGGGAAATTGAAATCGCCGCCTCCTTTGGAGATAAAAGATAAAATTTAAAAGATAAAAGTGGTTTCCAGGCAGAATTTTCCGCCGGGGCACTACAAAAGCGTAGACTGGCTATAATTTTTTCGACAGAACAGGACTTGTAAGAAGAACCGGCGCCCGTGGCCGGTTTTTTTCTTTTGCCGATTATCTTAATCCGGAAAAGATAAAAGATAAAAGCTAAAAGATAAAAGTTGTCAAAGGTCGGACACACCGCAATAGGACCACTTTTATCTTTTAACTTTTATCTAAATAAAAAACTCCCAGTAAAAACCAGGAGTGGTGTTCATTATTCTCACATATCTTGGGTCACAAAGTTTTACGTATGTAAAACAAATCATGGTGCTACTTCACAAAGCAATGCTTGTAGAAGGGGATCGGAAAGTACGGATGGGACGGTGAGGTGCTTGTAAAAGGGATCGGTCGGAGGCGCCCTTGTTTCAAAGGTTAGGATCAGGACATTGTTCTCATGCTGGCAATTTCATCCAGTTATATTAAGGGTTAGCCGGTTCTTTTCACAGGTCTCAATCAATATCAAGTGTTGAGATAATGCTCAGGTGATTGACAGTGCAAAGAAACGACAAGCCACCACTGCAAAAAATAGTTCATTCATGTAATCTTGGGTAATAATTTCTTAAGCGTAGATTGTAGTACAAATTCTACAAGAATGGATTTCCCGGTGCATAGTTTTATAAATTCATGCAGCAGATTGGTAAATGTGCCTGTCTTATTATTCTGCAACCAAATTGTCCTATATTAGTTTAGTTAAATAAAAGCGTTCCGCCTCAACAGCGGAACGCTTTTTTATAGGTAGGCATGGTTTAATTAGTCCAGTTTAAACACCACTCCCAACTTAATATCCAGCATACGTAAAGCGCTGTTATGCACTTCAGCTACCTGGTGTTCATGTACCGCCTGGGTAGACACGTTTACAAACTTCACATTAAGGGGTTCGCCTTTTCCCGGCATGGGCTGGGGCGCATTGGGATCCACATGCACGTGATCCTGTATATTTTTTGTGTTGATATAGTCCAGTTTACCCCCGCTCACCTGGTTAATAGACAGGTCAATATATCCTCTTCCCGGTTGTTGTTTTTTTGAAAACACGTTCAGGTCTATTTGAAATCCTCCACCCCAGGCAAGAAAGAAATTATCATCCCGGATTATGTTCTTCTTTTCAAGCGGGCGGCAATCATCCTCGTCTTCAGGATCGCCTACGGTTACATTACTGAAGAAGTTGGCATAACCAGCTTTACCAGTGATATAAGGATTGAACTTTGCTTTTTCAAAGAAATACAGGCGACTAAACAGGTTGGCGTGAAATACATTACTGGTATAAACAATGGTTGTGCTGGTACCCGATCCGTCCGGGAAACGCAGATCCTGGTCCCTCGTTTCGTAGGCATATATCCCAATACCCAGTTCAGTTCCCAGTGTGGCCCGGCTAAATTTTCCCGGCATCCTGTATTGAATTAATCCATTAAGGCTGTGCAGGGGCTGTATATTTTTTGCCATTTCCTGCTGGGGTATGGAAAGTGAATAAGATCCTCCCGCTTCAAACTGTGCGAGTGCGGGGATTGTAAAGATGAGCGCAAAAAGACAGGCGTAAAGAGATTTCATATGTTGCAGGTTTAAAGGTGATCAATAATCCCGAGACAATACGAAGCTGCATAACGATGGTCAGAACTTGTTAAAAGTTACGAAAAAGGAGGGGATGGAAAACAGGTTCCATGAAAATTATTTTCCGATCGGAATTTTAAGTTAATTAAGGAAAATGAATTTTGAATTGTGGGGTTTTTTTATAGCGCGGGACAGCACCTTCAAGCCAGGTTTATTGGAGATATTCCTTGATGGCTTTTTTCACCACATAGTCACATAGGTTGTTCATAGATCAACATAGTCTTTTGAGAGAGTTGAGGTTTGTTGAGTTAGTACGCCCACAGAGTGCCACAGTGAAGCACAGAGCACCGCGGAGGATTTCTGTGAAATTGTAAATAAACTATGATGACCTATGAGCGACTTATGTTACTATGTGTTAAAAAAGCGAAAGAATACTTATTCCCCTAAAAAGAAAAAGTTCTCAGGTCAGTATCTCCGACCTGATAGCTACATAGGTTGTTCGTAGATCAACATCGTCTTTTGAGTGAGTTGAGGTTTGTTGAGATAGTACGCCCACAGAGTGCCACAGTGAAGCACAGAGCACCGCGGAGGATTTCTGT
>CBFGYO010000178.1:0-7306 GCA_965652975.1 uncultured Chitinophagaceae bacterium
GAACAGGTAATCGTTAATACCCGGGAAGAATTTTTTCATTCACAATACGATTTTGAAATTGATTTCGCGGATGTGAAGGGCCAGGAAAACATAAAGCGGGCATTGGAGATTGCGGCTGCTGGTGGACATAACGCAATTCTTATCGGTCCTCCAGGTGCTGGTAAAACCATGCTCGCAAAGAGATTGCCTACCATCCTTCCACCACTCTCATTGCAGGAAGCTTTGGAAACAACGAAGATCCATTCCGTTGCCGGCAAACTACCGGACAATGCCATGCTGGTTGCACGAAGGCCCTTTCGTTCGCCACATCATACTATTTCCGATGTAGCGCTGGTAGGAGGTGGCGGCAATCCACAACCAGGTGAAATATCACTGGCACATAATGGTGTTCTTTTCCTCGATGAATTGCCGGAATTCAAACGCACAGTGTTGGAAGTAATGCGACAGCCCATGGAAGAACGCAGGGTCACCATTTCACGCGCTAAAATAGCTTTGGACTTTCCCGCATCATTTATGCTTATCGCTTCGATGAATCCGTGTCCCTGTGGTTTTTACAATCACCCGGAACGCGATTGTTCCTGTCCGCCCGGCACCGTTCAAAAATATCTCAACAGGATATCGGGCCCCTTATTGGATCGCATCGACCTGCATGTAGAAGTCACACCTGTTGCATTTAATGAATTGTCGACAACAAAAACCCAGGAAAACTCATCCAGCATTCGAGAACGCGTAATTCGTGCACGCGATATGCAGGCATTACGCTACAAAGAGCACGCAGGAATTTATTGCAATGCGCAAATGAGCAGTAAAATGCTGAAAGAGATTTGCCAGGTGAATGCCGCAGGTCAAAGCCTGTTGAAAAACGCCATGCAAAAATTGAACTTATCTGCGCGGGCCTATGATCGTATCCTTAAAGTATCACGTACAATTGCTGATCTTTCCGGCGCAGTAGAAATGAGACCGGAACACTTAGCGGAAGCGATTCAATATAGAAGCTTGGATAGACAGGGGTGGACTGGATAGAATAGATAAAAACTAAAAGATAAAAGTTGAACAATTCGGGGTCTCCGACTGGATTCAACTTTTATCTTTTATCTTTTAACTTTTATCTACTTTCTCCTGATTCCCATCCGCTCCAATAGCGTATCCTTCTTCTTATAATAACAACTCAATCCCAGCATGCTCGCATGATTATTCCTTACCAGTGCTTCCTGGTAAATTGAAAACAATTCTTTCAAAGCCGGCTGATCTTCCATTTGCACGCGATCCTGGTGACGCGAGATCAAATGAGGTTCCTTCATCGAGTATCCACTGTAATGAAAGAATAACAATGGCTTCTCGTTCGCTGTAAACCTGCCATCCTTCTTCCCCACTACCCTTTCGTGCAAATTCCAGTATGCAATATTGCAACCCGGATGATCCAGCAATTTCGTTTCAGGGAAAAATATCGGTACTAGGTTGAGCCATTTCTGATCTACAAACATCCCTTCTTTCAGGTCTACATAACATTGGTCCACCATTCTCTCTTTCCACCATTTCAGGAAAGCCTGACCTGTCTGATTATTTTTTATGGCAAAAAAACCAGCATTGTAGATACCGTTCTTCAACATCTCGCGTTCAAATGGCCGTTTATTGTCTATGGGAAATGGTGTCCAGATATGCGGTGTCAACAACAAGGGATGCCTGTCCAATTCATCTTCGATGTATTGCAACGAGTCGAAAACAAGCATATCACTATCGAGAAAAATAACTTTGTCGGCACCAAGGCGCTCAATTGCGGCAGCGGCAAAAAAACTTTTAAGCGCACAGTTCAATTCGAAAACATTGTACTGTGCCCGCATTTTTTCAAACTCCGGTATTGCAAGCGTATGCGCTTCGATTACCTGCATCGGTTCGTAATATGTTTTTGGCACCCTGCCCTCCAGCCTGTCTACCAGGCCGATCATAATCGAATAGCCGGAGTTATATTTCAATACCGATTCACCAAGACCTTTTGCCTGTGCCAGGTGATTTGCCGAACAAGTGGTTACAATTACAGTTTTAGCCATGGGCTTTCTTTTGAGCCAGTACAATATTATTCAAATACCAATCCTTTCGTTTTGGCAGGAGCCAATGCTTGAAGGTAAACCAGCTATTACCTATAAAATAAAGTGCGGGGGCAACCGATACCCTGAAAAATTTCATTTTACCAAGCAAAGGAAACGCAGGAATAAAGTGCTCACTATAATATACCATCTTCATCTGGTAAATAGCCGAAGTAAAGTCGCCGCTCTTATCAACCATTACAACTTCGAAACCGTTTTTTTCTAACAGGTGCGTCAATGCAAATCGGGTGTAGCGGGCATAATCTACCGGCACTTCATGTTCCGGCCAGGCAAATGGACAGGTTAAAAGAATCAATGCGTTTTCTTTCATCACGCGGTTTATTTCTGGAAGGATGACATCGATATTAAAAATATGTTCCATCACCTCGCTGCTAAAAACGGAATCGAAGCTCGCATCAGGAAAGGGTAATTTTTTTCCGTCATAAAAAACATCCACCTGTTCATTTACGTGTGAATGACCTTCACCTTCATAGTCCACTCCGATATATTCGGTTACATTACTGAATAAAGATTGATAAGGTTTACTCCCACAACCGAAATCGAGCATCCTGCCCTTCATGCCTGGTGCGTATTGCTGAATTTTTTCCAGTAATGCCCGGCGTATAAAATAAAAGGGATTGTTCAATCCCGGTCTGAATGCTTTTGGTACCTGTGTGCTCACTGAATAATTTAAATTTAATAATGGTCAGGCTTCTGTGACAAACAACCTTCATCCTGTAGATAATAGTTTAACAGATAATAGATAATAGTTTTTTCTTTCGATCATTTTTTACAAACCTCCAGCATATCCTTTATTGGGAAAAATACATAGTACAAGATTAATTACCGCCTGGATAAACTATTATCTATTATCTGTTAAACTATTATCTCTAAAAACATTTCCTCAACTACACATGCACCTTTACAAGGCTTCTATATACTTCGAGGTACTCATGAGCGGTTTTATCCCAGTCAAACTTTGCCGCTTGCGCCTTGATCATCACTGAACGATTATTTTTTACAAAGTCTTCAAGCCCCGAGAGCAACACACTTCGCATATGTTCGGGATCAAAATCATCAAAATAATAAGCTGCATCACCACCGATTTCGGGCAGACTGGTAAGTCGTGATAGAAAAACAGGCTTTCCAAAGTGCATTGCCTCCAACGGTGGAATACCAAAACCTTCGGCAATGGAAGGGAACATGAATGCCTCGCAATTTTTATAATACCAGTATTTATCCGGTTCATTTACCGCACCTACCAGTTTTACCCTGTCTTCGACATTCCACTTTTTTGCTTCAGCTATGATCTCCTTTGCATAGTCGAAATGCTTGAGGCCGGCTATTACCAGTTCATAATCATTTCCCACTAGCAGGGCTGGCAACACGTGAAAGTTTTTTCGTGGTTGTACCAGGCTGATCGAAAATAAAAATGGCCGTGATGGTTTATATGCAGGCTCATCAAACCCCGGAAATTCTTTTACCTGGTATCCATTATAAATAATAGATTTTGGTTTGTCGCCGAAATTGAGATACCGGGCAGCAAAATCCAATGAATATTTTGAAATACCGACAATATGATCGGCGCGATCGGCATTCTTTTGCATCAGGCGCAACGAGCGGCTGTTCCTTGTTGTATTACCCGGGTCCTCTACCAGGAAGTTTACATCATGAAAAGTATATACCATTTTTGTCCGGCTATTGAATGGTCGGTATTGCGAAATCCCTGTTGTCAAATGCCAGACGTCGATTTTGCCCGTGCCGGTGTGAAAATATTTGTGACTGCGTTTATGTGTTATGTAATGCGGTTTGCTGCCAAAAAAGCCAAATTTATCCTTTGGCAGGTAATAATGAAAAGATTCGTCGTGCAATGGCTGATCAAGAAGGTGCCTGGCCAACTGGCAGGAAAATGTATACAACCCGTTGTAGGGATTGTGGCGTAAACGATGCAAGTCAACCAGGTAATTGAACATTGCTGCAATTTAAAGCTAAAGCTGAAATCTTGTCATTTTTTACGAACTTGTATGATGTTTGTGCGTTATACGCTTTTAAAACTCCCGCCTTTTTCCTTGTATGAAAATATTACTGCATTATCTCAAACCGCATAAATGGCTGGTAGCGCTCGTGCTACTCCTTGCGGCGATCAATATTGGTTTTTCTCTTTTCGACCCGATAATTTTCGGTAAGCTGATCAATCTTGCCGATTATCATCAATCCGTACCGGGGCCGAAGGGTCAACTTGAATGGCCCGATTACCTCTTTGTCCGGACAGACTATACTAACAAGAATGGTAAACCCGATTTCCTCTACGGAATCGTGTGGTTGCTCGGGGCTTCTATTACAGTTGCGATGATAAGCCGGATCGCCAAAAATTTCCAGGATTATTTTCTCAACGTCGTAATACAAAAATTCGGCGCAAAAGTTTTTACTGATGGTTTGCAGCACGCCATGAAATTACCTTACCAGGAATTTGAAGATCAGCGTAGCGGGGAAACCTTATCGGTATTGACGAAAGTGCGCGCCGACGTGGAGAAATTCATGATCAATTTCATCAATATCCTTTTCGGCGTACTGGTGGGTATCGTATTTGTATTTTTCTATGCCGCTTTATTTATTCACTGGTATATACCAATCGCATACCTGGTAGGAATATTTTGTCTCACTGCAATAACGAACGTACTCAGCAAAAAGATAAAAATTATTCAGAAGAATATCGTTGGCCAAACCACAGCACTCGCCGGTTCCACAACGGAATCGTTGCGTAATATCGAACTCGTCAAGAGTTTGGGACTTACAACCCAGGAAGTGCAACGACTTAATAAGAATACGTATAAGATCCTTGGCCTTGAGCTTACGAAAGTAAAACGTATACGCAGTATCAGCTTTGTGCAGGGAACCATGGTCAATACGCTGCGCCAGGTAATTTTATTTATCCTGATGTGGTTGATTTTTGGCCGGGTGATGGATGCGGGGCAATTGGTAACCATGCAGATCTTCTCGTTTTTCGTTTTCGGGCCGTTGCAGGAAATCGGGAATATCCTGCTTTCGTACCGCGAGGCCGAAGCATCGCTCAATAATTTTCACGCGCTGATGCAGAAGGCGCCCGAGTCAGAACCACTCAAACCGAAGCACCTGGGAAGTATCGAAACTTTATCTTTTAGAAATGTCTCTTTCCAGCACCGGACCGCCCAACAAAGGGCAATTAACAACATCAGCTTCGATGTTCGCATTGGCGAAACCATTGCTTTTGTTGGTCCAAGCGGCAGTGGAAAATCAACACTCATGAAGTTGCTGGTAGGATTATACCGCCCACAGGAAGGAAAGATCCTCTACAATAATCTCGATGAAACAGAATTGCGATTTGATGAGCTGCGCAACCAGATTGGATTTGTAACCCAGGACACCAACCTTTTTAGCGGCACTATCAAGGAAAACCTGCTTTTTGTAAACCCGTCCGCGACGGACGAGAAGCTGATGGACGCCCTATACAAAGCCGCCTGTCAAAACCTGCTTGCCCGTGCTGAAAAAGGACTCGATACCATGATTGGCGAAGGCGGGTTGAAATTAAGTGGTGGTGAAAAACAAAGACTCTCTATTGCCCGAGCATTACTGCGCAATCCCAAATTATTATTATTCGATGAAGCCACTTCCGCGCTGGATTCACTTACAGAAGAAGAAATAACGGATACTATCAGAGAAATATCTCAGGAAGGCAACCAGATAACCATCCTGATCGCGCATCGCCTGTCGACCATAATGCATGCCGACCGGATTTACGTACTTGAAAAAGGTGATATCGTAGAAACAGGCAGTCATGAAAAACTAATCGAAGAAAAAGGATTGTATTATGCCATGTGGCGCCAACAGATAGGTGAAAGAAAAACAAAAATCCCGGCTGCATAAGTTTCAAAAAGGTGATATTGCAAATGAATTGCGACGTGATTAACATGCCCGGCTAAAAATCAAGCACCAGATTACGACCCATGTTCGACTTTCTATTTGGCTTTGGTCGCCATAAAATCAAAGATGCCCTTCGACAGGGAGCTACTATCGTTGATGTACGCACCGTACATGAATATGACCAGGGTCGCCTGCGCGGATCAATAAATATTCCATTGGACAGGATACCGGCAAGCACCGAACGCATCAGGCAAATGAAGAAACCCGTAATTTTTTGTGCTGCAGGAGATGGCCGGAGTGGGAATGCTGCCAACTTCATAAAACGTGAAGGGATAAAAGAGGTGTATAATGGCGGCAACTGGGAGAAATTACTTCAAATGATCAACAATCTGTGATCAGGGAATTGCTTTTACTTTAACTGCTTTAGTCGTTGAATTATTTCCATGATCCTCGAACTGCACAGTGATGGTGTAGTCAGCAGAAGATGTCACATCTACCAGGTAAGGGAATGTAAACGAATGTGCCAGGAATCCATGTATTTCATAAAGCTGTTCTTTCAACAGACTGCCATTAGCATCGTTGGTGAGTCGGATAGAACCACGATATAATCCCTTATCATCCGTTACATTACCGGTGACATTGATCATGGTACCGTCGTTGAAAACCTGGTTTGCCGTGGGGGTAGTTATTTCGATAGTAGGCGCTGCCATATCGTCGCTGTTATATTCATGATCGTCATCATCATCCTTTGAACATCCGGTGATGATTAACAAACCGGCAACCATGCTTAATAATAATGATGTGCATTTCATCTTTAAACTATTCCTCCTTTTGTTGCTTACGTCCCCAAAGGTCACTGAAAAAATTGGTTTTTTCCAATTCCTCCATATCACTTAGTTCCCACTCGAGCGCCTTTGTGCTTTGTGATATTTCAAGTAAAGAGATAACCAAAGAAGCAAGCAAACTCAGCAGGCTCAATGCAAAAATATAACGGGTAAGGTCTATCCATTGGCCATACACTCCGTACATCGTGATTACGCAACACAAAAAACTGAAAACTCCCAGCCATTGCATTCCTCTCACCAGGTTAATACGCACCCGGAGTATCTTGATCTGTTTAAGTAAAAGATGCTGCTTTTCACCCTTCATGTATTCGTCATGGAGTTTCCTGATAAGGTTTGCCAACGCAAGATACCTGTTGGTATAAGCGAGCAATAACAGGCTGATTGCAGGAAAGAGTAAGGCTGGGGTATTGAACGTAATTTCCATATGCAAAAATAACTGAACAAATGTGAAAATGTGGAAATATGGAAATGTGGAAA
>CBFGYO010000179.1:0-7265 GCA_965652975.1 uncultured Chitinophagaceae bacterium
AGATGGCGCGGATGGAGCAGATAGCGGATTTAGCCATCAAAGCTTCCATTCCACCACTTCATTTACCCACTCATTCCTGAATGGCGTGGACACGCGGATATAATTATCTGTATATCCCTCCATCATTCCGTTTCGATCGTGGTGTTCGAATAATACCTTCCGGGTTTGCCCGCTGTGTTTACCGGTAAAGTATTGCATCTTCATGTAAGAAAGATTACGCAGCGTCTTATTTCGCTCATGACGTACATGCACCGGAACGACAGGTTGCAGGCTCAGCGCATGTGTATTATCGCGCTCTGAATAAGTAAATACATGCAAGTAAGAAACATCAAGACTATGCAGGAAGTCAAAGGTTTCTTTAAATGCATCCTCCGACTCACCCGGAAATCCAACGATCACATCCACACCAATGGCGCAATGTGGCATCAATGTCTTTATCAGTTGCACACGTTCCGCGTACAATTCCCTTTTATACCTCCTGCGCATAGCTCCCAGGATAGTATTGCTGCCGCTTTGCAGGGGAATGTGGAAGTGCGGCATAAACTTATCACTGTTGGCTACAAATTCGATAATGCTATTGGTAAGTAGGTTGGGTTCGATAGAAGATATGCGATAGCGTTGTATGCCACTCACTTTATCGAGCGCCTGTACCAATTCAAAGAAATTCTCTTCTCGACCACCTATGCTCACTTCTGCGCCTGCTTTGTTGCCCGCTCTTTTACCATCCGGCCCTTTTCCAAAATCGCCGAGGTTTACACCCGTCAGCACAATTTCCTTCACACCATTGGCAGCAAGTTCCTCCGCATTTTTTACAACATTAGCAATGCTATCACTGCGACTCTTGCCCCGCGCCATTGGTATCGTACAAAAGGAACAATTGTAATCACATCCATCCTGCACTTTCAAAAATGTTCTCGTCCTGTCGTTAACCGACCAGGATGAATGAAAGCCCGACACTTCACTTATATCGCAACTACAAATCTTTGCCGGGTCGCCCTTGGCCAGTTCACGTATATGCTGTGCAATATTGAATTTTTCGGCAGCACCCAACACCAGGTCTACTCCCGGGATACCGGCAATTTCTTTTGGCTTCAATTGGGCATAACAACCCGTAATGACGACGAAACTTTCAGGCGCTTTTCTTTGAATGCGGCGTACCAGTTGGCGACATTCTTTATCTGCATTGTCGGTGACAGAACAGGTGTTGATAACATACACATCGGCCAGGTCGTCAAACTCTTTTTTTTCGAAGCCTTCGTTTTCCAGCAGCCTGGAAAGCGAAGATGTTTCGGAAAAATTAAGTTTGCAGCCAAGGGTGTGAAATGCTACTGTTTTCGATTCTGCCATAGAACCGGCAAAGTTACGGTTTCACGCAAAGCGCGCAAAGGTTATTACCCGGAGCGTTAACTCACTTTGCCTCTTTGCATCTTTGCGCCTTTGCGTGAAACCCGAATAAAAGTTTTCCCTATTTTTACCCAAATAGCTGAAGGTGAACAAGAAATGGCTGCCTCTTCTAATTATTCTTCTGCTCGCCGCCACCGTTTTCATAATAAGAAATCGCCAGGGCCAGGCAGATAAAACCAGCAACACAACTGTAAACCGCGACCGCGGATTCGACAGGCGTGTTACACTTTTGAAATATAGCAACCATGCCCGTTGCCGCATGGACTGCCGCCAGATTACGACAGCCGAAGTAGAGCAAATAATGCAGGAGGGAAAGATCAACTACAAAAAAAGCGATTTGAAAAACGGTCGTTGTCCCCGTTATGCGTTGGAAGGATTTACCAGCGACCGCCAGCGTGTGCGAATCGTGTTTGCACAATGCAACACAAATACTACAGTTGTAACGGTGATTGACCTGGAAAAAGAATGGACCTGCCACTGTCCCGGCGATGATCACGCCTGGATGATCTCACCCACCAAAATTTACAAGGGATGAAGGTATTGCTAAGACCATTGCAGTGGTTGTACTCCATTTATGCCTTCATTACGTTTGTTGCCATCATGCTGCTGATCTTTCCTTTCGTGATCGTGGCTAGTTTTTTTGGTCGTATTCGTGGTGGAAACATGGTCATGCGTTTGTGTATGTTGTGGGCCGACCTGTGGTTTCCGCTCATTTTAGTTCGGCACAAGAAGATTTATGAATCGCCTCACGATAAAAAAAAGTCATACATTTTTGTGAGCAATCATATCTCTTACCTGGATGCCGCCCTCATTCCCGTTGCGTTTCGTCAACCCTTGCGGCCGTTGGGAAAAGTGGAAATGAGCAAGGTGCCTGTATTTGGTTTTATATATCGTAATGCAATCGTAGCAGTGGACCGCAGTAGTGCCAGCAATCGATCCCGGAGTGTGCAAATCCTGAAGTCAATCATCAATAAAGGCATTTCCGTCCTTGTATTTCCCGAAGGCACCTTTAATATGACCAGCCAGCCCCTGAAAGAATTTTATGATGGCGCTTTTCGCGTGGCTATCGAAACGCGCACACCTATAAAACCTGTATTGTTTTTGGATGCATACCGCCGAATGCCATACGATTCACTTTTTGCGATGACCCCGGGTGTAAGCCGTTTGCTTTATCTCGAAGAAATACCTGTGGATTCATATACATTGGAAGATATCAGCAGGTTAAAAGAAAAGGTCTTCACCATCATGAAAAATAAAATGATTGAGTACGATGCTGGCTGGCGGAAGGGCTGATTATTCTTTTCTGGTTAAATTGAGCCCCGAATACGAAATGAATACACTTGTTTGCTGAGATCATCATACCCCTCGCTTTGCCCAAAAATTATACATGGTCCGTTCCCGAAACCATGCAAGCGACTATTGCAGTAGGTTGCAGGGTAGTGGTGAACCTGGGCAAAAACAAGAAGTATGCAGGTATAGTGAAACGCCTGCATAATGAGAAGCCCGCGTTGTTCGAACCCAAAGAAATACTCGACCTGCTGGATACCGGCCCCGTAATATTTGAAGAGCAATTGCAATTGTGGGAATGGATAGCCGCATACTATATGTGCAGCGAAGGTGAGGTGATGGCCGCAGCACTACCGGCCCATTTTAAATTATCAAGCGAAACCGTTATTGTTTTTAATGATGAGTATGGCGATGATTTTTCAGCATTGGATCACGACGAGTTCCTCGTGGGCGAGGCCTTGCTTATTAAAAAAGAATTGAAGCTGGGTGAGGTACAGCAATTGCTGGATTCATCGCATGTATATCCCGTAATCAACAGGCTGATCAATAAAAAAGTCTGCTATGTATGGGAATCGCTCAGGCAAAGTTATTCACCCAAGAAAGAAACTTTTGTTGTGCTCAACCGGGAATATGACAATGAAGACCGTTTGTCTGAACTGTTGAATAACTGGACGAAAGCACCGAAGCAAATGGAACTGCTGCTTGGTTATCTCCATCTCCTCAAAACCGAAGGTGAAGTAACGAAAGCAGGCCTGTTGAAGAAATCAGGTGCCTCAGATGCACAGTTGAAAGGGCTCGTAAGTAAAAACATCCTGCGTATAGAAAAACGTGCCATCGATCGTATCAAATATTTGCCGCGTGATGTAAATATTGAATTTCAGCTCACGCCGGTTCAGCAGGAGGCGTACGACCAACTGGAGAAAGCCCTTGAAGAAAAAACGGTTTGTCTCTTACATGGCGTAACATCCAGCGGCAAAACCCTGTTGTATGTAAAGCTTATCGAGCAATATTTGAAGAAGGGAAAACAGGTACTGTATATGCTGCCTGAAATCGCACTTACCTCCCAATTGATTCGACGTTTGCAAAAGCATTTTGGTGGATACATCGGCATTTATCATTCAAAGTTTTCACAAAATGAGCGCGTGGAGATCTGGAATAAAGTGAAGACAGGCGAATTGAAAATTGTTTTGGGTGCACGTTCATCCGTTTTTCTTCCATTCAGCGATCTCGGCCTGATTGTATGCGATGAAGAACACGATACATCATTCAAGCAACAGGAACCTGCCCCCCGTTACAATGGACGCGATGCTGCCGTGTATTACGGTTCGCTCTTCAATGCACAGGTAGTATTGGGAAGTGCCACACCGTCCATTGAAAGTTATTTTAATGCTACTACAGGCAAATATGCGTTGGTGGAACTCATGCAACGCTATGGTGATATCCGGCTGCCACCTATCGGCATCATCGATACAAAAAAAGTGGAACAGAAAGATCGCTCCAAGGTGATGATATCCCCGGCATTAAAAGATGCTATTACCGAAGTAATCGCCCGCGACCGCCAGGTGATATTATTTCAAAACCGCAGGGGATACGATCCTTACCAGATTTGCAATACCTGCGGCTGGATACCGCAATGTAAATACTGTGATGTATCACTTACGTACCACAAGCTTACCAACAAACTTGTTTGCCACTATTGTGGTACGAATTACCCTCCATTGCATACCTGTGCAGTGTGCGGTAACCATCATTTTATACAACGCAATTTTGGGACGGAAAAAATAGAAGAGCAACTGCAGGAAACATTCCCCGATGCTAAAGTGGCACGCATGGATATTGATACGGTACGCGGCAAGAATGCGCACGATATACTGATCCAGCAATTTGAACAAAAACGAATCGATATACTTGTGGGCACACAAATGGTGGTAAAGGGTCTTGACTTTGATACCGTGGACCTGGTAGGCGTACTCGATGCCGATGGCCTGCTGCATTTTGCTGATTTTCGTGTGAACGAACGGGCATTCCAGTTAATGGAACAGGTGAGTGGCCGTGCAGGAAGAAAAGATGCTGCCGGCCAGGTGCTGATACAAACAACCCAGCCATCGCATCCCATCCTGCAATACCTGCAACAGCACGATTACAGGCGCATGTTTACGGAAGAACTTGAAAAGCGGAAGCAATTCTTTTACCCACCATTTTCCCGAATCATTCACCTGGCATTCCGGCATAAGATCAAAGATGTGGTGGAACGGGCATCGCGCGAATTTGCACAGGCATTGACAGCAAAATATGGGAATTATATCGTAGGACCGGCTGAGCCCATCGTAGGCCGTGTACGCAACCAGTACATCATGGAAATGCTGTTGAAGTTGCCAAGAGACCGTACCATTATAGCGCAATGCAAAAAGGATGTGTTGGAGCAGGTAGCGATCATGCACCAGCACCGGTCGTACCGCAGCGTAGTGGTAGTACCAGATGTTGATACTTTATAAATAACTTTTGTTTCCACTTCACAAGCCAGTCATTACTTTTAAGCTACTTACCGCGATACCATGCAAATTCTTGAAAATATTTCCCTTCGCCCATTCAATACCTTTCATATTGATGCGAAGACTCGTTGGTTTGCCAGTTTCGCAACTACGCATGAATTGCAGGAACTATTAGCAGCAAAACCGGTTCCCCGCAACAAAGCGTTGGTACTCGGTGGCGGCAGTAATATCTTATTTACGCAGGATTATGACGGGATGGTCATGAAAAATGACATTAAGGGGATTAATATTGTAAAAGAAGATGATGAGTTTGTATACATAAAATCGGGTGCTGGTGAAAACTGGCACCAGTTGGTACTTCATAGTATCGCCAATAATTGGGCAGGCATCGAAAACCTTTCACTCATACCGGGCAATGTAGGCGCTTCACCGATGCAGAATATCGGCGCTTACGGAGTAGAAATTAAGGATGTTTTTCATGAATTAAAAGCCTATCACCTCGTTGAGAAATGTAACTATACATTTAATTTAAAAGACTGCGAATTCGGATACCGTGAAAGTGTATTCAAGAAAAAATACAGGGATCAGTTTGTGATACTGAACGTCGTATTCAAATTGCGGAAAAAGCCTTTGTTCAATATTAGTTATGGTGCTATTCGTGAAGAATTAGAAAAACTGAATGTGCAGGATTTGAGTATCAAAGCTGTGTCCGACGCGGTAATTCGCATTCGAAGTTCCAAACTTCCAGATCCTGCATTAATTGGCAATGCCGGCAGTTTTTTTAAAAATCCAACTGTTACCAGGGAGGCGTTTGAAAGACTGCAAAAGGAATTTGAGCATATCGTCGGTTATACCAATGCCGATGGCTCTGTAAAACTCGCGGCCGGCTGGCTCATTGAACAGTGCGGCTGGAAAGGATTTCGCCGTGGTGATGCAGGGTGCCACGAACACCAGGCCCTGGTACTGGTTAACTACGGCAATGCTTCCGGCAGTGAAATATACGCGCTCAGTGAAGAAATTTACCAGTCGGTGCAGCAAAAATTCGGTGTCACGCTCGAACGCGAAGTAAATATACGCTAAACGGCCTCTTAAGTTTTTTTTAAGGAATAAGGATGCAGCGCTTGAATTAAAGCTGGTGTCAGGTGGTCAAACTACTAAATCACCAGTTTATGAAAAAAGTATTTCTCCTTATCCTGCCACTTTTTTGTGCGGCCTTCACTTTAACTGCCCAGGATAAAATCTATCGCCAAAATGGAAAGGTCGTGGATGCGAAGATCCTGGAAGTGGGTGCCAGCGAAATCAAGTATAAAGATTTCAACAATCCAGATGGGCCAATTTACGTTCTCGAAACGGACCGTATTAAAAAGATTGTTTATGAAAATGGTAAGGAAGAGCGTTTCCAGGATAATTTAAGAGATCCAGAGCGCTACGCAGATCAGGCCAACAAAGCGATAAAAATAAATTTCCTTTCACCACTGTATGGCTATTTTGAAGTTGGGTATGAAAAAAGTACGGGTTTTGGCAAAAGTTATGAACTCTCGCTGGGTATAATCGGGGCGGGTAAAGCTGGAGTCCTGGAATACTATAATAGCCAGGTAGGAGAAGTAAAAAGAAGTCCGTTCGGTGTGTTTGTGTCAGGAGGATATAAATTCGGTAAGCTCCCCAATTTTATTTTATTTGGTAAAACAAGAGCCTCGCACCTGATGCAGGGCACCTATGTAAAACCCGTAGTTTACCTCGGTCACTACAATGAAAACCGGGTTATTTATAAGGACAACGCTTATGTTGTAGGCGACCAGGATGTGACCTTTGGTGCATTGCAACTGGAATTTGGAAAACAGTATGTGATGGGCGATAAACTCCTCTTAGATCTTTACTGGGGATTTGGATATGGATTTGATAATAAGAAAGACAGTTATGGTGACATCTACTATGATGATAATACCACTGCCTTCAACTATGCCAATGCACGCGCCGGAAGCAGCCCCGGACTATCATTTTCATTTGGGGTGAAGCTAGGAATGTTGTTGAAAGATAAAAAGTGAACGATAAGATAAAAGTTAAAAGATAAAAGATAAAAGT
>CBFGYO010000180.1:0-7255 GCA_965652975.1 uncultured Chitinophagaceae bacterium
CATACACGTTGGCACGGTTGGCGATTTCTGTAAAGCTGCCATCCCTGTTGTTCAACTGGAGTGTATTCCTTACAAACTGGTGGTATAACCCTGCTTTCAGTTTACTGTTGTATAGATCCACGTTGTCGAAAGTGCCCGTGGTTTTAAGACGATAGTCATCGTCCGGTATCATATCTGTTGTAAAAATTTCCGGGTGACCGTCGTTATTGATATCCGCCAGGTCGGTACTCATCGACGACATGCTGATATGCTGCATGCATTTTTCAAGGTCGTCTGAAAACGTGCCATTCTTCTGGTTGATGTACAGGTAATCTTTTTCGATAAAATCGTTGCCTACATAAATATCGGGATAACCATCGTTGTTAATATCACCGATGGAAACTCCAAGTCCAAAGCTGATCAGACCAGTATGCAGACCTGCCGCCTTTGTTACTTCTATAAAGTGAATACCTGAGGTATCGCCAGGCTTCATGTCATTACGAAATAAATGGTTGCCGCCACCCTTCAACTCGTCACTTACCTGCCACTGTGCAATATCAGCATCGCGCATCCCGGCATAATTAAGTGAGCTAAATGGAAGGGGACTGTTATTAATGATAAAACAATCGAGGTCGCCATCCAGGTCGTAGTCAAAAAATGAAGCTTGGGTACAATAGCCGGAATGGTCAAGCCCATATTCGCGGCTTTGCTCTGTGAAGGTCAGGTTACGGTTATTGATGTATAATTTATTTCGCCGGTTACCATCGCTCATACGTCCAGAGTTGCAGATGTAGATATCCAGCCAGCCATCGTCATTGATATCTGCAAATACTACACCGGTGCTCCACATACTGTCCTGACGCATGCCGCTATTAGGTGTTATGTCGTCGAATGTAAGCCCGCCTTTATTTAGATATAATTTGTTTTCACCCATATTGCTCGTCAGCAATACATCGCTTAGTCCATCATTATTAATATCACCAATAGCCACACCACCACCATTGTAAAAATTTCGGAACTGGAAGCTGTTGTCGGTATCATTGTCCACAACTGTATTTTGAAAACTGATACCCGTATTTTCCATTAAAGAAAAAAGGGGTGCTGTTTCCTTTTTACCGGATTTACAGGACAAAAGCAGGCACAGGCCGCCTGCAGCTATAATAGATTCTACACTTCGCATGCACATATTACCTGTTTACAACTTTTTAAAACGCCTTGTTTACTGCAGCGCTTATTTCCTGATATTATATACAACTGGCTTGTCGTTATTGACCGTTGCAACGATATATTTACGTTGGGGTCCATTAATAATGTCGATATCTCGAACCTCTCCTTTTATATTCATACCCGATTGGCCATTGTGCTGGTATTTCAATGTGCCGTTCTTTTCCACCAATATCGCATGTCCATACGAGGCATCCAGCCTTCCAAACTGCGGTGGAAATGTAAACCTGTTGCCACCCAAAATTAGATCAGGTATTTTATCGCCATTCAAATCCTGGAAAGCAATGGCATTTACACTAGATAACTGGACCTGCATTGGCAATAATTCTATCCTGAACTTCCCATTGCCTTCGTTGATGGCTACTATCGAAGAGCTGTAATTGAATACTTTTTGTACAGCAGTAGCGAGCATTTCCTTTCCAAACAATTCCACCATATCTTTTTTTGCATACTCACTGTGTCGTAGGTTCTGTTTTTTCAGGCCAGGGAACTGTTCGGTAATTTCTCTTTTAAGGAACACCGGCACGTCACGGCCATTGGCCGTGCGACTGAGAAACTGATCGGTGGTTCCACTTTTATCAAAATCAGTCATCCAGAGTTTTACCGGATTTTGCTTATCGGGTCTTAGGTAAAAATTCTCTCCGATATTTCCCAATACGATATCGATTTTACCGTCACCATTGATATCACCTGTTGCCATTGATTGCCACCAGCCAAACTTATCAGTAAGATTTGTTTGCGACAGCTCATCAAAGCGATTTGTGCTTTTATTAAATGAAAATATCCGGGGCGTCATCCATTCGCCGGCAATGATCAGTTCTTTTTTACCATCACCGGTTATGTCGGCCCATTCGGCACAGGTAATCATGCCTGCTTCAGCAATGGATTTATTTAATGCGGCTGTGGCATCAGCAAAATGGCCGTTGCCATCATTTCGGTAAATATAGCTTTGTGGGGTGATGCCATAGTTGTAAGGCACACTCCGGCTTCCTACAAACAGGTCCTCATCACCATCCTCATCAAAGTCATAAGCTGCGGCCACCGCACAATTCATATCGTTGTTGGGAAATCCTTTAAAGTCTATGACAAATTTCCCTTTACCATCATTTTTATATAACCGGTGTTGCAACTCGCGACTACTCGGACGCCCGGTATTCCCGCCTGCGCCTATAAAGAGATCGGCATCTCCATCCTTATCTGCATCAAAAAACAGCACTGCCACATCCTCAAAATCCGCGTATACATTGAAAACATCCTGCTTGTCTATTGCAAAAACTCCCGACGATTTTTGGATATACAATTGCCCGGGTTGTCCTTTTGCGCCGCCGATATATAAATCCTCCAGGCCATCGCTATTTACATCTGCAACGTCAACCTGCGGGCCTTCGCGGGAAAGAAGATAGGGAAGATTGCG
Source organism: uncultured Chitinophagaceae bacterium (assembly GCA_965652975.1). Lineage (GTDB taxonomy): Bacteria > Bacteroidota > Bacteroidia > Chitinophagales > Chitinophagaceae > CADEDV01. The sequence continues at coordinate 2,618 of CBFGYO010000180.1, forward strand.
TTCATAATAGAAATCGATATAATTGTCCTCAGCATGGGCAGTTAATTGTATGCTGTCCTGTATCAAGAGTGTACCTACAGAGGGTTTGCTATAATTAAATATGCTTGAAGCGCCCAAAGCGGGTTGCTGTACGTCAACTACTGCATTCAGAGCAGGCTGGTGGAGATTTGTTTTAATTCCGTTTGGCCACACGATTACAATTGAGTCTATTTTATCTACCGTGCCTAAGCCGATTATCTGTTTATAATCTACGCTTGACTGAAAGCCGCGACTCGGCACCTGTTCACGATAAAAAACAGATTTGCCAGCGTGTACACTGATCTTGCTGCCAATTGCATAACGGTTGCCGGCAATGCCTTTCAATACAATGCCTATATAATTATGTTTATTTGCTTCCCTTGAATTGTTACGGTATAAAAATGCCGGTTGGTTTTCATTATTCAACACCAGGTCGAGGTCGCCATCATTATCCAGGTCGCCATAAGCCGCACCATTGGAAAAAGTAGCATCCATAAATCCCCATGATTTTCCTGCATCGGTAAAGCGAAGGTTGCCCATATTACGGAATGCCTTATTGGGTACGGCATTTACCGGGATATGCTTAAGCACTGAATCCACGCTTTGCTTTTCGCCAGATATAACCATTCGCTGCACAACATCGTCTGCGAAAAAATCCATGAAATCAAGATTCGTTACATCACGATTTACGCCATTGCAAACAAAGATGTCGTTGTAGCCATCATTGTCTGCATCGAAGAAAAGGGCACCCCAGCTCCAGTCAGATGCTGAAACGCCACTATAATTCGCCGTTTCTAAAAACTTGCCGTTGCCGGTATTTACAAAAAGACAATTCTTCATGAATTGCCGGTATAACCCAATTTCAATTCTTTTATTATACAAATCAATATGATCAAATGAACCCAGGGTTTTCAACCGGTAGTCATCGTCGGGTAGCATGTCGGTAGTGAAAATATCCATCAACCCATCGTTGTTGATGTCAGCAATATCGGCACCCATCGAGGAAAAACTGTTTTGCTCAATCCATTCTTCCATTTCATCGCGAAAGGTTCCGTCCTTTTGGTTGATGTAGAGGTAATCGCGTTCATATGAATCATTGGCTACAAACACGTCAGGATAATTATCCATATTGATATCCCCTATTGACACTCCCAATCCAAAGCTCATCAAAGTGCCGTGTATCCCGGCTGCCTGTGATACTTCTACAAAGTGTCCGCTATCATTTCTAAAAAGATGATCACCGCCGCCTTTCAGGAAATCTGAAACCGGCCAGTCCTTGTCTACCAGGTCGCGACGGTTGTTATATCCAAGATTATTAATCGGCATCGGGCTGTTGTTAATAATGAAACAGTCCAGGTCGCCATCGAGATCGTAATCAAAAAAGGATGCGTGGGTAACGTATGCTGACATATCGAGTCCGTATTTGGCAGCCGACTCGGTAAAGCTCAGGTCGTGATTATTAATATAGAGTTTATTTCGGCGGTTGCCGTTTTTCATGTGCCCGGAGTTGCAAACATAAATATCGAGCCAGCCGTCGTCATTAATGTCTGCCAGTACCACGCCAGTACTCCACATGCTGTCCTGCTTCATGCCTGTTTTGGATGTTACATCCTCAAATTTGAAGTCACCCTTATTGAGGTAAAGCGCATTTTGACCCATATTGCTTGTGAGGAATACGTCGCAAAGACCATCATTATTAATATCTCCAATCGCCACTCCGCCACCATTGTAATAATTGCGGTAATAAAAACTATTTTCTATGGATCCATCAACGACCTTGTTTTCAAAATTGACTCCGGTATTTTTTTCAAGTGTAAATAAGGGGGACGCTTCCTCCTGGCGGCAGGCAACCAGCACGAATGAAATCAAAACACAGGACAGCAGGCAGAAACGATTGAAGAAATTTATGGTCATTAAATATTACGAGATTAGAATATGTTTCACTAATGATACAGGATGATAAATATACCATGGTAAAAATCAAAAAAAGCCATTAGAAAATGGCTTTTTTAATTGCTAAAATTGCTAACTGCTCGCTCGAAAAAATATTTAGTAGCCGGGGTTCGCTGTGAGATTTGGGTTAACGGCTAATTGTTCATTTGGTATTGCGAACAAAAGATATTTGGGATCACTCGCAGCTTTTTCCTGCCATGCATTCAGGAATTTTCCAAAACGTATAAGGTCCTGTCTTCTCCAGCTTTCGAGATAAAGTTCCCTTGCTCTTTCGTCCAGTAAATTATCCAGCGTTACGGCGGCCAGGGCAGATGCGCCACGACCAGCGTTGGTACGTACTGAATTCACCAGTGCGAGTGCTGTGCTACCATAAGTACCAGCAACAGTGCCTGTACCACCTCTTAAGATCGCTTCGGCTTTCATCAGCAACACATCAGCCAGTCGGAAGAATACATAATCGTTATCAGTGTTACCACTACCGTCATTAGGATAATCGATTGGGTATTTATAAGCCCTGTAGCCTGTTACTTCGAGGTTTGTTCCTACTTCAATGCTCTTAACTTCAGGAGTAAAGATCATTGGTTGACCTGTTCTGTCTTTTAATGCTGTATCAACAGCCCAGTCGTACTGCTGGCCTGTAAGGATACCTACATTCACACGGTTGCCAGGATTGGGTAAAGCACCGGCGGGTGTATTGTAAGCAACTCCGCGACGTTTGTCGGCTGGCTCGAATTTGTTATAGAAATCAGACAGGGTAGAAAATCCATTCCAGCCTTCCGGTTTTTGTTTGTAGTGCATTGCTGAGTGGTAGCGGGAACGTACAGTTGGAGATCCTGTACCTACGCCTGCTTCATTCAACTGTGTCCAGATATTTTCCGTACCAATATTGGTATTATCTGGAGCAAAATTATCAAAGTAATTAGGGGCAAATGAGTAAGTACCCGTATTGATAATCTGGTCAGCCAACGCGATTACCTGGTTCATATCCGCAGCTGCGAATGTGGGAGCTTTTCTTGTTTCTGTAGAAGCAAAAACGCCTTTATTCAGGTAGCACTTCATCAGCAGTGCACGCGCAGCATCTTTATTAGCTTTCGATTTATTGGCACCACCACCTGCAGGCAGGTTAGGAATGATGGCTGTAACTTCAGATATAATATAATCGAGTGCTTCAGCGCCTTTTCTCACTTTTGAAGGCAGCAACACACTTTCACCGGGCTCTCTGTATGGAACCTGGTCCCAACCATCGAGTACCATGAATTGGGCAAAAGCTCTAAGGAATCTTGCCTCGGCTGCTTGCTGTGGAGTAGGGTTGAATTGCAAAAGGTTGGTAGCAGCATACGTGGTACCTAAAAGGTCGTTGAACCCTTCGCGAAGACGGATATTTTCACCATCCCATTTGTGCTCATGCAATACCCTCCATACACCGTTATCGTCCCAGTCCGGACCACGGGTAGGTCCGATCAACTCGTCCGTTGTCATTTCCCAAAGACAATAAACGCGTGTTTGATCCTGGAAAGTTGTGCGCATGGAATTATAAGTACCTACCAGCAGAGCGTCAGCACCACTGCTGCCACTCGTTACCTGGTCTGCTGTTAAATCGCCAGCAAATTTTTCATCCAGTTTTGTACAACTGGAACCTGCTATTGAAAAACCTAGTAATGCTATTATTATTTTTTGTGTCATAGTATTAGTTTTTCTGTTGACTATAAAGAAAAGTTTATACCCAGGATGAAAGTTCTGGCGGATGGATACGGTGTGTATTCAATACCTACAGAAGGAATACCGTTACTATTCTTGTCAACATTTACCTCTGGGTCAAATCCGGTAAAATCGGTGATTACAAAAAGATTCTGTCCGGTAAGATAGATATTTGCATTTTTGATAACTCTTGCAAAATCGCCAATTGTATAGCTCAATGTTGCATTGGCCATCTTCAAATAACTTCCTTTTTCAATAAACCTTGAAGATGAAGTTACCGGGTTTGCAAACGATTCTTTAATTGGATCCTGGAACACAGACACTGCAATGTTTCTACCACCATTGATACTACCAACATTGATTACGTTATTCAAGGTGTTGTTGTAGATGTCCTGGCCAAATGCGCCATTCATATTTACAACCAGTGCAAGTTTTTTGTATTGCAACGTTGTGCTTATACCAAGCAGCGTTTCAGGATTAGGATTACCTACATAATAGAAGCTACTTCCATTATCAGTGTACAGCGCCAGTCCGGTTCCTTTATCCATTCCAAGGAATTCTCTTGTATAGAATGCATTTATAGGTAAACCGTTTTGTACTGTTTCAACCAGCGTTCCGCTCACACCCTGACCGTGCAATCCACCGGTGTAGATCGGAGCGCTCAGGCCGCTTACATTATTTTTCATAAATGTGGCATTCACACTGAAATCCCATGTAAAATCCTGTTTGCGTATGATTGCAGAATTTAATACTACTTCTACACCCTTGTTTTCAATCTCACCATCAAGGTTGATCCAGCGTACAACTGAACCCGGAGGTGCTGGTTGTATTGGATTACTTGGGAACAGCAGATCGCTGGTTGTCTTTTTGAAATAATCTACTGAACCACTCAGACGGCCACCAAGGATCTCGAAATCAAGACCGATGTTGATTTGCTTATCTGACTGCCATTTCAGATCCGGGTTAGGA
>CBFGYO010000181.1:0-7151 GCA_965652975.1 uncultured Chitinophagaceae bacterium
TCATGCAAAATGCAGCATGTATCAGGGAAAGTTTGTAAGAATTGATTTTGAAATAAGCCAGCCGTGCGGTTTGCTGGGTATGTTCATCCATGTAGGTAAATTCTTCGGCAATATGAGCCTGGTCGTTGTGATATGGCTTGTTCATACAACGGATATTGGTTTTACAAGAATTGGATTCCTACCCAAAACGTAAAAAAAAAAGGAAAATTGCCTCGTAGTCACCGCAACGTAAAAAAAATTGTTACTACATGTGGTACGGTAAATAGTCACCGGCAAATTCTGCCGCCTAAAAAAAAGCCCGGTCCTTTCGAACCGAGCCGTATTTGAAGGTAATCATCGCTATAAGACTATTGGACTCTGCCGTCTTTCTTATCGGCTTTTCTTCCGATGATATAACCACCGGTAGCACCAACGGCTCCACCGATAACTGCGCCTTTGGCACTCTTGGTAGCTACGCCGCCAATTACTGCACCGCCCACACCACCAATGATTGCGCCCTTGGCAGCTTTACTCATACCCTTTTTTTCCTCTACGGGTTGCGCAGCCGTTGTAGCCGCAGCCGGCTGGGTTACTCTCTTTTCAACTACTACAGTTTTGGGCTCCTCCACCTTGGTTTCCACTCCTGCAGTTTTTTCCTGGCTGTTTTTGCACGCAACAAAGGTTGTGGCAATGGCAGCGACTAAAAATAATTTCTTCATAGTGTTGTTTTTTGATTCGATGCCCTATTATTTCAAACTCCATGCCACAAGAGTTAAGGCATACATTTACAATTACTTACAGGTAAATTATCAGTGTAGAACCGGGGAATTTGTTGCATAGATTACCAGGTAGTTTTACTTCTTGTTTCCGCCCTCACCAAAGGATTTGTCTTTTGATAGTTTACCCAGCGGTTCATCACACTGCGGGCAGGATACCTGGCGAAATTTTGCGGGTCCAAAATCCTCGTTTATCCTGGCTTCGGCCCCCGTGCCACTCCAGCCGCATTTTGTGCATTGCAGCGTTTCTTCCTGGAATGTACGCTGGTCAAAAACGTGTTCGTTTGTTTGCATAAAATTGTTTTTTATATGCATTGACCAGTTCAAAATCTATTCCAGTACAACTGATCACTTTCTTTAGTTATAAAGTGAAGACTAAATAAAAGGCACAAAAAGCTACGACTTTGTTCCCCTTCTTTCTTTGCGGGCTTTGCGTGACTGTTGACTCTTCTCCAGTTTCAGGTTGTGGCGGATCACATCCCAATATTCCTTGCCATACGACACAAGTATCTCACTGCCGGGAAGAATGTCTTTTGTGGATTCGATATAAACCTTGCCGTTGTCTTCTACATATGTGGCATTGTTCGTCATGCCGGGAATACGGAATAGCCCTCTGCCGTCATTGGCATAACGACCGAGTGCCTGCTTATAAGGCCCGGCATCGATCACATGTGTTCGTTTGATGTAATAGATGTAACCATTAGTGCCTTCCTTATGATCTACTTCCTTCCACGTGGTGATCTTTCCCTTGTATTCCACAATACGGGTTCCTTTTGGGATAAACGTTTTGGTAAACAATCCTTTTCCCGCTCCTGGTAACGATGATCTCTTAACACGTAACGAACTTTCCAATAATGCCATGCTGGTTTTTTTAATGAGGCGCAAATATAACTGTAGTTGGAGAACAACCAATTCTATACCGATTTCAGGGGCTACGAGCTGTGAGCCTCGAGCCTCGAGCCGGTGCAAATCGTTTTTAGGCAAGTTGCACTAAGACAACTTTTATCTTTTATCTTTTAACTTTTATCTGAAACACAGAGGTAATCCATTCGAGACATTCTCTCTCCGGTAGCTTTATTATTTTATTAACGTATGCCATGTACTGAAGGGCACCTCCTACCGTTTTTTAATTACTTCAACTTCAACCTCGCGCAATAATTTTTTATAGTAAAAAAAACATGATGACTGCAGACAACCCACAGCAGGAGGACGACCTGTATACCTACGATTCCTTTGGCCCTGCCAAAAAGAAGAAGGAATCCTCGCCCCGTTTTCTCTGGTGGTGCGCAGGTGCACACCAGGACCTTTTGAAAAAATATCCGTCTGAACATACGAAATATGCAGGCCTGGGTGGGGTAATATTAGCCACCTTTCTGCTCGCCGGTTTATCATCCGGTTATGCGATACACAGTGTATTCGGCAACTGGTTTTGGACATTGGGTTTTGGGATCCTATGGGGACTGATCATTTTTAATTTCGATCGATTCCTCGTTTCCACGATGCGGAAGTACGGTATATCAAAACGTAAGCAGTTGTGGATGGCAGTTCCCCGCATTGGCCTCGCTTTACTGATCGGGTTAACGATTGCGCGTCCACTTGAATTAAAAATTTTCGAAAAAGAGATCAATGTAAGGATGGTGCAGAATCTTCACGAAAAAATAAAACAGAATGACAGCCTGCTCCTTCTTGAAAATAAACATATAGAAGATGCAGCTACGATAGAACGCCAGCGACTTACCACCCGCAAATTGGCAATTGAAGATACGTTACATCAATTGCAACTTGCCTATATGCAGGAAGCTGATGGTACAGGCGGATCAGGTCAGCGTGGTATCGAACAAATTACGCGGCTTAAATTGGCTGCTTTCAATAACTCACAACAACAATTCGCACCTGAACTTGCACAATTAACGCAGGACATTGCCAGGCAGGATAGTCTTTTAAACACAGCCAAATCGTCTTTGGAAGAAAAAAGAAAAGCTTATGAAGCATCCGCTACGGCAAATATGGGTTTCCTGGAAAGGAATAAGGCTTTATCCGACCTGTCGTCCGAAGAAAGTAGCGTGTGGTGGTCGGTGCTGTTGATTTCATTACTTATCATTTTAATTGAAACAGGTCCGGTGCTTTCCAAACTGATCATGCCGGTGGGTCCTTATGATATTGCCCTCGCGCGTGAGGAATTGTTGCAAATGGCTGCTGATGAAAATGAACTACGCAAAGGAAGAGAGGTAGTATTCGAAAAGAGAAAGTTTTTTTACCGCAAGCAAAAAGAAATGGCCGACGACCTGTATGAAAAACTTGCCAGCCTTCAGAAAAAACATATCGATACGGAACTGGAGAAATGGGAACGTGGCGAATGGGACCCTAAAGATCACCGGGCGAGCATGGATGAAGTAATGCGGAAAATAAAACACCAGTACCAGCTTAAGGACGATGACCTCTTTTAACGTGAATATGCAGGATCAAATCATACGAAAGAGATATTACAACCTATGAAAACAAAAAAATTCATATCACACACTTTGACTCCGGCAAGCTGCCAGATTCGCCAATAGTGAAAATGAAATAGCCATGAAAAAGGCCGGCTGCACTATGCGGACCGGCCTTTTTATTAAGGTGAAAATAGGATAACGTGGAAATGTGAAGATGTGAAAATGTGGAAATGGAAGTAATCCGTAATGACGTGAAACAATTTATATCTTATTAAAAAACTTTCCTCATTCCCATTTTGAAATCGCCATCATCATTTTCACATTTCCACATCTTCACATTCCACATTTTGCATTCTCACATCTTCACATTTCTCTATTGTATTACCCCACAACCAATCCTCGTCCCCGCATTGCCTGTAGGTTGTGTTTTATAATCATCAACACCACCGTGTACGATGATGGCCTTACCTATAATACTTTTGTTGGCTGCGCCGCCCAGGGACCAAACATCTGTATCAATGGTGAGTGTACCATGGCCCTTTGAATCAAGTTTTACATTACCGATATCGCCTGCGTGAAAGCTGGCACTACCCCATTTGCCATGCTGTGCGCCACTCGGATTCCAGTGGCCATGAGCCATATTGCCCATATCACCGCAATCGCCATGTTCATGGATATGCACTGCTACCTGCTTGCCTGCCCTGGTGGGCACAGTCAGGTCCAATACCATCTTTACTTTACCATCGGCTGCATCGAATTTTACAGTACCCGTTACGGTCGTATCAGGCTTGGTGCCGCTCAGCGTAGCTTCGGCGTGCGTAACTACGGGTGCGGTTGTAGCTGTGGAACTAGTGTCAGTTCTGCTAGTGTCGGGTGCGACTGAACTAGTGTCAGTACGTGTGGTGGTAGTAGTTTCGTCTGTTTTATCAGTATCATTGTTACAGGACAAAAAGAATAGGGATGCGATTGCAAGCACCCCGGCAAACTGTGATTTCATAAACTTTATATTTTGGTTTATTAATTTGAATAAGGAACCGGTACAAAAACCTTACCCCGTTTTAACACTTACAAGTTCTGTAAAAAAATAATGCGTCGTATCTAAATTTAAAATTGGAGAACATGGCCGTTACATATCTAAGCCTTCCCGTAGTGAAGGTTTATATTACCGCTTAAACATTGAATACATTCTCACCTTCATGCGGCAGGCTTTTTGAGGAAAAATTGCTTTAAGATAACTTCTAAATGTAGTCTTATGGCACACACTTACTGGCAGGCAGATCCTGCACACTCCGAGGTACAGTTCAAAGTCAAACACCTGATGATTACCACCGTCACCGGGTATTTCCGGACATTTGATGTGGTGGTGGAAACAGAAGATGACGACTTTACAAAAGCTTCGCTGATTCGTTTTACAGCTTCCACTGAATCTATCGATACGCACAACGAGCAAAGGGATACCCATTTGAGATCAGATGATTTCTTTTCTGCTGCAAAATATCCCCAGGTAAAATTTGAAGGAAAAACATTTGAAAAGGCTGGAGATAATTACCGGCTTTCGGGGGATCTCACCATCAGGAATATTACAAAACCAGTAACGGTGGATGTGGAGTACGCTGGAACGGTAGTTGACCCTTATGGTCAAACCAAGGCGGGATTTACCATCGACGGAGCTATTAAAAGAAAGGATTTTGAATTAACGTGGAATGCAGTAACCGAAGCTGGACAGGTAGTAGTGAGTAACGAAATCAAACTGCATGGCGAAATCCAGTTGATAAAACAGCAGCAACAAACCTCCACTGAAAACAAAGAAGCTAAAGAGGCAGTGATGTAAGTTCGGGTAATTACTCTGGTCCTCTGTGTAACAATTCTTCGTCTTCACTCACATCAATTTGCTACATAAAGGGCCGGAGTTATTATGCAAGAATACGTATCACTTTTACAAAACGGGTGCTATAATATCCTTCCAGGCTGGAAATGGTAACGCCATTGGCTTTACCTGAAGATGAGTGAATAAATTCCAGATTTTGCCCGTTCAAATTTTCGGTTACAATCCCCATATGACCAACTACCCTGCTGGTACTATCAGTACCGGTAAAAAGAATCAGGTCCCCTGCTTTAGCATCAGCCTGGGAAATTTCTTCGCCTACATTGGTAAAATCAACTGATGACCGCGGCACTTTGATATTAAAGTGGGCAGCTACATAATTGATAAATCCGGAACAGTCGAATCCCACGCTTGGGTCCATTGAACCGTAAGCGTACGGCGTGCCAACGAGCGTTTGCGCAAAGCTTACAAAGCTCGCAGGATCTGTGCCCTCATTATTGATTTGGAAGGTGGGTTGTTCAACCACAACATTTTCAGCAGGCACCTCCTGAACAATGGCTGAAGCCGGCTTTTCATCGTTGGCTGCAACAGACTTGTCAACATTTGCGAGCTCACCCGCCATTTCCACAATTGAAGCTGTGTGTTCGTTGTGAGATTTTACACCCATTACAGTAGAAAGAAATAATACAGAACTGATGTATAAAATAACCCTCATATTGATTGATTTTGTTACCACCTTAGGGTGCAAGAATGCTGCCGTAAATGGTCTGTGACTGGTACCTTAACATAAAGCGTAGTTATTGGCCTGTAATGTGTTGCAAACATCTTAATGTTTTCATATTCACATTTCAATAACAGTTTATAAACAGGTAATAAAATGCCGGAATTCTTTGCAAAATCCCGGCATCTTTTAACTCGAAAAATTGGGTAAGTACAAACTAAACCTGAAATTTCTTGAAGATATTTTTCACGGCCCTGCTTATTTCATCGCTTGTAAATCGTGCATAGTTCATATTCTCTGTTGTCCAACCCTGCCATACCGTTCTATCGCTGTTTGCATCCACGAGTGAAATGGTGATGGTACCCTGCTTTACTGGTACTTCGTAACTCTGGTAACCCATGAACTGTGAAGGATAATATATCGTGTTCCACCGGCGGGTTCTTGGATTGTAATAGCTCCGGGTAAAAGGCTGGGAGTACACGGCATCTGACTGGCGTTCTGTGGAACGTTCAACCAGGATATCATAACTCACAAGCGCATCGGGGTTCTCCGTCACTTCCCGCCATCCTGATTTTCGTAATGCCGCATTTACTTCGTTGCGTACACTAATGTCGGCATATGCGGCGGCCCTGGCGCTATTATCATTTTCATTTGATCTAGTATCAACCCACATATATGTTTTATAGGTGCCGAGATTTACAGCATCATCCTTTTGTACGTATACGGGGCTTGAACAACTTACTATTGAAAAAAGACCGATAATAAATACCACGAAATAACTGATCGTTTTCATAAAAGTTCCTCCTTGAATTATGAAATTGCCAAAAACCATTCCGAAGTGTTGTTAAACGTTCAATACAGAAAGCGAATGAAAGAAACAGTACCGGGCGGTCCCTCACTGCTCGTTGACTCTTTTTCTTTTCCAGGCATTTAGGTCAATATTTAACCCCATGACTATCGGCGCTACCTGCAATATGCAATGCAAACGCTGCAATTGCAAGATCTTTCAGGATTGCAATCAGGGCCATCTGGCGGGTATCGGCTGCCCCAGCCTGGTTGTAGATGGGCAGGTGTATCAACAATACTGATATTATCAATAATACAGCGAGTAGATAGGCTACTATTTTGACAAATTTGTTGGTGATGAAAGCAATTGCCGCAAGGATGTATGCTGCACCAACAACGTATACGGAATTGATACCGCCGGGAAGATTGCCGGGCACATACTCAAGCAAACGATGTGGTTCCTGGAAATGATAAATGCCAAACCTGATCATGACTAAGGATAACAACCAGATTGCGATCTTAGAAATAAGGCGCTGTGTCATAACAGAAGTTTTAAGGGTGATACAATTATGATCCATTCATCATAAGCATCTCCAACATCCTCTGGTATTTTTTAAGGGTTACAGGATCGC
>CBFGYO010000182.1:0-7088 GCA_965652975.1 uncultured Chitinophagaceae bacterium
TTCGCTCTCGCACTAACTAAAAAGAGACCGGGGGTAAAACCCGGTCTCTTCTTTTTAGAACCAATGTTACTGCAAGCTCTGTTCTACATTTTTAATAAGCTACTTTCAATTCCACCCTACGATTTTTTGTTTTTCCTGCAGTAGTATTATTGTCAGCTATTGGCATTGTTTCTCCAAAGCCTTCGCTGGTTATACGATCTTCGCTAATGCCTTTACTTACAAGGTAAGTTTTTACTGCAGCCGCGCGATCTTCACTCAACTTCATATTCTTCGCATCATCGCCAGCGTTATCAGTATGACCTTCAATCTTAATCTTCATTGTTGGATTTTCATTCATCAGTCTTACCACCGTATTCAGCGCTGCTGTAGATTTCGTTGCAAGTTTAGCAGTACCGGTATTAAAGCTAATGCTCTGTGCAGAAACCGCAAGTGACTTACTCACGTTTGCCGGTACGTCAGGGCAACCATTATTAGCAGCTACACCAGGTACATCAGGGCATTTGTCTTCTTCATCATTGATACCGTCATTGTCGCGATCTGTTACAGGGCAACCACTCCTATTGGCCGGACCAGCCTGTGTAGGACATTTATCTTCTTCGTCATTGATGCCATCACCATCAGTATCAGGTATCGGGCAACCATTATATTTAGCTGTACCTGCCTGTGTAGGACATTTATCAAGTTCATCATTGATGCCATCACCATCAGTATCAGGTATCGGGCAACCATTATATTTAGCAGTACCAGGCTGTGTAGGACATTTATCTTCTTCGTCATTGATGCCGTCATTATCAGTGTCAGGAATTGGACAACCTTCGTATCTCTCCAATCCGATTACTGTTGGACATTTGTCTTTTGGATCAGGGATACCATCACCATCAGAGTCTGCAGGAACTTTTTTTCCAAATAATTTCAGTTTCAAACCAACCTGTATATTCCGGTTTTCATATTCCAGTGCATTGGGATTGTCTGCACCATTTTCATCCATATTGCTTACACCATAGATATACCGTCCGAAAATAGAAACCTTGGCATGTGGGAAGAGTTCCACACCACCAGAAAGAGAGAATGTTGCTTTTTTAAAATCATCATCATTTGTCGGAGTACCGGCACCAACCCAATTGTCGTCAACCGAAGTTACCAGGTCGAACTGTGGGCCCACTGTGAAAGCAAACTTATCACCTGTATGAAACTTCAACAGTAGTGGTATTGACAGGTAACTTATCTTACCATCGTTGAGCAGCAGGTCGGCTGTACTATTTGTTTTGTAGCGGTAGAGGTTATACATCAATTGCGGCTCAATAGAAAATGCCTTAGATACCGGAAAATTAACCCATCCACCGGCTGCCCATCCAACCTGCATGTCATATTCCACATTAGCTGGATCGTTGCCGTCAATAGCGAATTTGCTGAAGTTAGCCGCGCCAAGTAAACCTCCTGACACGGTATAATGTTCTTTTACGATGTTCTGTGAGAAAGCTGTAGCAAGAGCAAAACAGGACAGAAACACCATGAATACTTTTTTCATAAAGTAATGTTGTAAAGTTTTAAATAAAAAAATGTCTTTCCTTCTAAAAAATAGAATAGTTGGCTTTGAGTTTTCAGAGTAACCTTAAATACCAATTATATATTTTATAATATATTTAAAACATAGACTTCCAAAATTTATACCAATGCTTGCACTTAAAACGTGTGAAAAAAAATACCCGCTATTACCGGCGTCCAAATCAGCATTTAATGGGAACTACTAGCAATAATTTCTACATAATAAAGAGTAGCTTTAGGTAATCTTGTACCCTAAGAGATAGATATATTGCCCAAATCCAAGTCTGGCACGTTTTTAAAAGAATATCGCAGACCAATGAATGCGATGCATTGATTCAACTATTTTATGCAAAAAAAAATCTGTCATTTCCTAACTCTACTTTTTTTACTGCAAAATCTGACCGTTTCTGCCCAAACGGGTGCCTCAGAAGGGAACCTGTTCACGGTAGAAAGGGATAAGTTTCTACGTCAGTTGAAAGAATTTGCCGTAGACACCAGTATTGCCTACCCCTTATCACGGTCCCTGCTGCCTGAAATAAATAATATTTATAGCGCTATCCAGGCAGAAGAGGGTATTTCCCTGGAAGAAAAGAATAAAGCTGTCCGAAGCCTGGTTTATTTCATGAAAGAGCATAGCAGGAATATGGAACAACACAAATTTGATTTGTATGAGCTTCCAGGATCGCTGCAATCTTATAAAAAGGTATTATCGGCATTAATGCAGCATAAGCCTGTGTACCCGGTAATGGTGCCTTTATCTCCGCAGCGCAGCCAGTTACTCGCCGCTACGTTTAGCCAGTATAAGGAGTATGCACTGCTCGATGATATTGCAGTATACAAACGTGTGGCATCTGCGCCCGAATTCATTCTGCAATTCCTGGAAAATAAGCCCGGTTTCCGCTTTGCTGATTCACTGATACTGGAAGCCGCTGCTAACAACCCCTTAAAACTTATAGCGTATCTCAACAATGCCAGCACTCCGCGGGTGCAAGAACGGATTCGCAGTATTGATAACAATTATTTGAAACAGATCGTTTCACTTTCAACTGATAAAAATGCGTCGGAGTTAATGCCGTTTGTAATCCAACTGGCAGAGAGTAAAATTACTCCGGAAGAGATCGTGGGTACAAGAAGTGAAGTTGCAAAATACTTCCAGTTGCTTGTAAATACACTACAGCAATCCATTACTGAACAAAACAATTCTTCGATCTTCCTGAATACTTTACGTAACGGTATCCGGCAGAAGTCTCTTTCATTTTATGTTGACCAGGTCAACGATCTGCATAATGCAAAAGATCCTGTACGGTTTGCTTCAGTAAAGGGCCTGCGGCCGGAAGATCTTTATTATATAATTACAAGCGGTGGCGACGAATTGTATACATCCAGTTACCTCGGACTTTACAAAAGGTTGATGGAAAACTTTAAAGGACAGACCGCTGATTCCCTATTCGGAATTGTACAATATGATAATTTTCGAAAATTTATCCAGTTGGCAGCCAATTACAATGTGCTCGCCGACTTCCTGGGTAAAATGCCCCGCGAAAAAGTACAGGAAGTGCTGGCACGTGTGATTACCGGCATTGAAGACAATACCAACGATGGACTGGAGCAGGCGATGGATATAGCGGATGTATTTGCCGGACTGGGTCCTGCATCGGAGTACAACGACATTGTGGAAGCTGAATTGAATAATAATTTGGGTAAGTCAAGAACTGGCAAACATTATCTCGGTGTTCGTTTATACAACATATTATTGCAGGTATTTGATTTGGTAAAACATCGTGACGCTGGAAATAAATTATGGAAAACACTTGGCAATTATGACTTGCTGAAACGTGATGCACTTGAAAATAAACAGGGAGAGGTCGTACAATTGGTGATGTTTTATGGTGATGAAGATGGTGTTGCTTCTTATGCAAGCTTTCTTAAACTATACGGCGATACGAGCAAATGGCAAATTTCCAAAACTCCGAATTGGATAAATATTCGTTCGGTGTCGGAAAAGCCAATAACCATCTTTGCCAATTTACCGTTGGATAGCAAAGACGAATTGGATCTGAGAGCACAAGATACTCTTAGCATGTATTTGCAGGAGCAGTTGTTGCAACCGGCGGTGCTCATCCACCGGGGACATAGCTATCATTTGGATAAAACATTAAAAAAATTAAGCCCTTCCGTCAAGCTGGCGATATTAGGTTCTTGTGGAGGATATAATAAGGCAATAAGTATCGCAACCATTAACCCTGACGTACAGGTGATTGGTTCAAAAAAGACTGGTGCGAAGTCGATAAATGATCCCATCATTTCCGTTATCAACGACAACTTGTTAAGCTACCAGGATCTAGCCTGGCCGGAAATATGGACAACACTGAAGACAAGGTTTAGTAAAGATGAGGCGGTGCTTGCCCTCTTTAATGAATATTTTACTCCGAGCGAAAACGTGAGCCTGTTTGTCTTGAAACTTTTCATGTATTATAATAGAGTCGTATAAGCGAACTATGTTGATCTTTGTGTCTATGATTCTATGTGGTAAAGGTATGGTTTCCCATATCGAACACATCGCGGTGGGAGGCCATACTTTTACCACATAGAATCATAGACAGATAGATCATCATAGAGAGACTGTTAATGGAAGAAGCATGAATAAGGATTTTCAGAAAAGCGGAAACAGCGAAAACTTAATTACTGAAACATTTAAATCCGTATTAAATGAGATAGCTCCTTCAGAAGTAATCGACGAGCTATGGACGGAGATTGTGCAACATTATTCTGCAACCGGACGGCATTATCACACGCTGGATCATCTTGATAGTATAGTTGCGGAATTAATCAAGGTAAAGCAGGAGATCAATAACTGGTTGATTGTGGTTTTAGCTATTGCCTATCACGATATTGTTTACGATGTCTTAAAAAATGATAACGAGGAACGCAGTGCCGACCTGGCATATAATCGTCTTACTCTACTAGGACTTTCCGAATCACAAAAAGAAAACTGCAGGAGCCTCATATTAGCTACCAAAACTCACCAACTCTCTGCCACTGACGATGCTAACCTCTTCACCGATGCAGACCTGGCAATACTTGGCGCCGCGCCGGAAGCGTTTGCAAATTATCGCGGGCAAATAAGAGAGGAATATAAAGTTTATCCTGATGAAATTTATGTTCCCGGCCGTATCAAAGTGCTTAATCATTTCCTTTCAATGCCCGCCATCTATAAAACAAATTATTTTAGAACCAGGTATGAGGAGCAGGCAAGGAAAAATATGATAGCTGAATTAAAGCTGCTGTCCTGAGATTGTTATCGATAACCAGGAAATATTTAGGCGTCAGGCCTTCGGTTCCGGCAATAAAAGTATCTTCTGCAGTTGCAACAACATCTTGCGCCATGAATCGTCTGTTACCGCCGGGTCCACACCCGTTTGCCTTAGTGTTAACAGCGACCCATCATAGCTCGGTTCTATAGTAATTACAACTACGGTTTCGCCCGGAAAATGTTCCGGTACAGATAATGTAAACGATAAGCGACTGGGCGAAATAATGTCGATATACTTTCCAAAATGATCAATCAGGTTATTCCCCTTCCTTTCCCTCTCTAAAATTGAAAATGTCCCTCCTTCAACAACCTCCTGGTCAATTTTCACAATTTCACTGGCAGGACCCACAAAAAGCCATTGCCGCATTATTGCCGGTACGATCCATGCATTAAAAACCCGAAGCGGATCAGCGGAAAACACCTGTTGAATATCGACTGCTTTTTTCTTTTGCACTTTAGAGGGATGCTACGAGCCTCGAGCTGTTAGAGTAAACTGTTTAATAAATGATCACCTGCCTAATTTGCTTGAAAACAAATTTGGGATAAAGATAATCCCTTTGCGCCATTGCCTTCCTTCGCATCCCTGCCTGCCGGCTTTGCTTCGCCGTAGCTACGCGAAGGCACAGCAGGCAGGTTTGCATACAACCGAGTGAAAAAATCGCAAGTTTCGGGTTGTTTCATCCCTTCTCACTCTTGAATTTTACAATGAAAAGAAAAACATCATGAAGACATTTATTTTAATCCACGGCTCCTGGCATAGTGCATGGAACTGGCACAAAGTAGTGCCATTACTGGAAAAAGCAGGTCATAAAGCAATTGCAATTGACCTTCCCGGAATGGGCAGAGATAAAACCCCGATCCAGGATGTGAAGTTTCACTCAACAGTTGAAAATATTTGTGAGCTTATCGACGCTATCGACGGCAAAGTAATCCTAGTGGGTCATAGTAAGAATGGGATAATGATTTCGCAGGCCGCTGAGTATCGCCCACATAAAATTGAAAAACTTATTTACCTCGCTGCTTACCTTGTCCCCAATGGAAAAACGCAACGCGAATACTCGGTAAGGGATGTGGATGGATGGTTAAAACCTTATGTAACGCAGCATCCTGGCAGTAATTCGCATACTCTGCAACCGGAGATCTTTAGAGAAGGCCTGTACCACGATTGCGATCCCGATATTACTGAAATGGCAAAATGCATTCTTAGTAATGAACCTGTGGAGTCCGGCACTGTAGCGTTGCAACTAACCGAGGACAATTACCATTCAGTTCCCCGCTATTATATCGAATGTACCAACGACCGGGCAGTAACATTGCCAATGCAGCAATTGATGTATAACGAAACACCCTGTAATAAAATCTTCAGTATGTCCACCAGCCATTCTCCATTTTTCAGTCAGCCAAAGGAATTGACTAAAATATTCTGTGAAATAGCTGCATTTGAAGAGCAACCCGCTACGGCTATGGCGCGAACCTAAATTCTAATATTCGGTGTTTTTGTTATCTTGATACAGGCATAACGAAAACATATGACAGATCGCAATTACTTCGAGGAAGAAAAATTTGAAAAAATCGATTTTTCTAAAAATTCCCTGGTTGTCGGGGATTATGAAAATTGCCAATTTATTCAGTGTGAATTTTCAAAAGCAATATTATCAGGTATCCGGTTTGTGGAGTGTGAATTCAATGGCTGTAATCTAAGTGTTGCAAAACTTGACAATACAGCCTTCAAGGATATTTTATTTAAGGACTGCAAACTTCTTGGTTTGCATTTCCAGGATTGTGACCAGTTTCTTTTTTCCGCATCTTACGAAAATTGCAGTCTGAATATTTCTTCTTTCAGCAACATGAAACTGAAGAAGATAAAATTCTTAAAATCAGTATTGCATGAAGTAGACTTTACAGGAGCTGACCTAAGTGGCGCTGTCTTTGATCATTGTGATATGACAGGAGCAATATTTAAAAATACGATTCTTGAAGGAGCGGACTTCCGAACGGCCTTTAACTACTCCCTCGATCCGGAGTTGAATAAAATGAAACGGGCAAAGTTCTCCGTAGCAGGAATCGGGGGATTGCTGGATAAGTATGACATTGATATTGAGGATCCACTGCGATGAGATAGATTATCATTGTTTAATCAAACTTTATTGACCCGTGAATGACACACCTTAAAAATGCACCTTTTTCCAGTTCGGCCGCTGTTGGCGGCGCCCATAATGGATGATAATTG
>CBFGYO010000183.1:0-7080 GCA_965652975.1 uncultured Chitinophagaceae bacterium
TTTAAGTGATTCTGGCTGGAGCATGCGAGAGATTATATCATTTCCTTCAGCTGCCATGGTTAATATTCAGCAATACAGCGACAGTTGCTGAGTTATACACTAAAGTACAAAATATGCTATGGAAGAGTCAGCAGTAGTTTTGCTATAAGTCGTCAAAGACGATGCGGACCCTTTGAGTTCCTTGTGGTTGATCGGCAACTGTTTTTACACACTCTCTTACCACGGAAAAAATAAATTTTGCGAAGCCGTTCGGTTGCACGTATATTTGCAACCGAACGGCTTCTTAATTTAATTTTTATGAGACGCGATATATTTCAGGCTATTGCTGACCCTACCCGGCGGGCGATCCTCGTGCTGGTGGCCGTGCAGGCCATGACCCCCAATGCCATTGCCGAGCACTTCGACATCACCCGCCAGTCCATATCCAAACATTTGCGCATCCTGTCCGAATGCGACCTCCTTGCCCAAAAGCAGGAAGGAAGGGAAATCTTTTATGAACTAAAAATCGATAAGATGAATGAAATCGATACCTGGCTGGACCAGTTTCGAAAGATCATGGAACAACGATTCCAGCGACTTGATGAAGTATTGTCAACACTAAAAAATAAGAAAAAATGAACCTCCTATTTGATTTCACCGTCGATAAAGCCACGGCAACAATTTACATCACACGTGAATTTGCTGCCGACCTTGACCTCGTTTGGGATGCTTTTACAAAAGCGGAAATTCTCGACCAGTGGATGGGTCCCAAACCGTGGCGGATGCATACGAAGGAGATGGATTTCCGGGAAGGTGGTCGTTGGTTGTTTACCATGATGTCGCCCGAGAATGTCCCCACCCGCTGGGCGTTGCACGAGTTTATCGAAATAAAACCCAAGACCAGTTTTACCACGAAGAATTCCTTTTGCGATGAAAACGGAATTCTTATCGATACGGGCTTCACATCGTCCATTACCACCAACACCTTCAAAGCGGGTGCTGGTACTACTACCGTGCAAATTGTCAAAAAAATGGCGAGCCTTGCCGAGCTTGAGCAGTTTGTCGCAACAGGATTCAAAGAAGGTATGATGGTGGTAATGCGGAACCTGGATGAATTATTGGCGCCTGTTACTAATAAGTGATTGTGGAAGCGGTGGGCTGCAGGCTGCAGGCTACAGGCTGCAAGCTGGAACACAGAGGGAGAATCTGAAATGATATATTAAATCCGCGTCGCCACGTCTTCGCCGCGAACGCTGCGAGAAACCTTCGCATATGTGAACTTTCACAGTATATAGCACCTACACAAGTTTTGAATTATTATGATGAACTTTATAGGGTGTCACGGAGAAACATCTTTATTATATCATTACTATTAGTTTCATTGAATGTTCTGGCGCAGGATAGCGGCAAAAAGATTCCGTTCAGGCTGGTCAATAATCATATTTACATTTCTGGAGTATTAAATGATTCTCTCCCGGTATGGATACTGCTGGACTGTGGCGCGGGTAGTATGATTAGCGATGAACAGGCGAGGAAAGGAAAGATCAAAACTCATTCACAAGGCCATACAGATGGTGTAGGTAACAGTATGACAGCATACCAAATGACAGACTCAGTGAGCTTCACCCTGGGCGGTATTCGATATTCGGAAAAAAGGGTGCCGGCGTTGTCGTTCACTGAAGTGGCGAATTGTGGAGCAATGATCGCGGTTGATAAAGATGGAAAGATTAAGTTACTCAACGAGCCAAAAAAGAAGGTCCAGCCCATCGATGCTGTGTTGGGAGATAAGTTCTTTCAACGGTTTGTAGTGAAGATCGACTATCAGGCACAGGTCATGACTTTATATGAGCCCTCAACTTTTGAATATGCGGGCAAAGGAGACAGGATTTCTTTATTATATAGCGAGAATCATATCTATGCCCGTGCGTCGATAACGGGGCCTGATTCATTGGTGTCCGGATATTTTATGGTGGATTGTGGTTCCATGACGGGCGTGATCTTGAATGTTCCTTTTATTAAACATCATCGATTAGTACCCGCTGCCGGAGCTTCAGCGTTGTCACTATGCGGTATTGGGGGAAGTTCTCAATCAATGATGGGAACAGTTGCGGAGCTTCGTATTGGTAAACGAATTATCAAAAAACCCATAACCATCTTTTCGCAGGCGAGCGGTGGTGTACTTACAAGACCTGATGTCGCGGGTTCTATTGGAAATGGGATACTGCGGAAGTACAAGGTGATTTTTGATTATTCACGGAAGGAGATAATTTTGGAGTAGGGGTGGCTAAGAACAAGGTCCGTAAGCCTGATAAAAAAATAAAGTGTCTTCAGCTCGGAAACTATATCTTAATATACGCTTAATTTCTTTCTTCGTGTCCTTAGTGGCTTCTTTGTGTTCGTTTTGGTGCCCTAACATTTCAAATAAACATGCAACACAACGGACACAAAGAGACCACGAAGCGCACAACGGAAACCCAGACTGGAAACAACTTTTATTTGTCTTAACTTAATGACATGGGTCTAAGGTAAGAGCGAGAAACAGAGCGGGAGCGAGGGTTATATCCCCCGCTCCCGCTCTGTTTCTCGCTCTTCTTTTGCCAAGTCTGGAGCTTTAGTTTTTGAAGACAACCCCATCTTTAATAATTATCTTACTCGCAAGAAAGTTCCTATAATTATCAAACGGACTTTTCTCCCATATCAATAAATCAGCCTTCTTACCTTTCTCTATATTGCCATATTTATTTTCCAACCCCAGGGCTGTAGCGCCGTTGATAGTAGAAATTTGAAGTATGGCAGAAATGGGAAATCCATATTCCGATAACAGCAGTTGCTCGGAAATAAATGCTTTTCCACCTTGGGGACAGTCCGTACCAATGCGAAGTTTTACCCCTTTGGTAAAAAGTTTCCTGGCATAGCCCATAAAAATTTTGAAGTTTTCCCTGCACCGAGCCAGTTGTTCCTTAGTCAACGAAGAATCTGTCTTATTGGAAAAATATGTCAAGCCGAATTGCTCTGCCATTAAATGTATGGTGGTTGAAATCGTCGTCTTCCTTTTTGCTAGATTGTCAATAAGGGAATCCATTGCAGCTTGCTTCGTATCATGAATGAACCGGAACATTTCCAGTCTTACCAATGTGAAACCTGGAGTGATTGAGGCGTAATGTTTTTGCATGTTCAAACCAAACTCAGCACCATCTTTTGGAAAGTGAAGAATGCTATGGTCAAGCGTTAGTATATGTTCATAATTGCGTAAGCCAATGCTTAATGTTGTATCCATAAACATCACGTTCTGGTCGATATGTCCGTATACCTTCATTTTTAGACTATCAGCAGTTTTAAATGCGGCTTCAAATTCAGGTCTACGCAGTCGCCAATAAAGTTTTATATGCCGAATGCCCAACCTGTAATATTCTAATACTTTTTGTTTGGCTAATGAAGGCGATTCTACGGTAATGTGATTTATGTATGGCTTTCGGCTCTCTTTGGATATCAAGGCTCCGCCAACAGTATAAAGGTTTACATATTTTGGCGATGGATTATTCATCCAGTTAAGCACAGGCGGCAACCATTTTTCGGGTTGTCCCATTATCATTGCTGTTGTAATACCGTAGGGAAGATAAGTGTCTGACAGGTTTTTTCTAAGCAGCGCTAGTGAGTCTTTATTCAAATACTCCGGTGCAGCATTGTAATCACCAAAAACATCAGTCGGATGAATATGCGTATCAATAAAGCCTGGCGTTACTAATTTGCCTTTAGCATCTATTATACTTACTGCGTTGTAAGTTTTTTGATTGCCTGTTACGTTTACAATTGTGCTGCCCTTAATAAGTATGGTTCGGTTGGATGAAACTTTGCCGGTGTTGCTGTCGAATACCTTTGCATTTTTAATAACAAGATCATACTTTGTTGTCTGCCCGCGAGTGCAAATAGAGGCCAGCAAAAGAAATAGAAACGATATGAATTTCATAAGTATAAGTGTACACGACAAACCGAAGTTAGATGAAAAAAGCACTGGTTTACCAGTGCTTTAATCTTTCGATGTTACGGACAGTACTGCCTTCGAAATCCTACCTGTGTCTCAATCTTAATTATTCACAATTACCTGAGCTCCCAATGCCTGTGCGGCTGTGCCACCCAGGAAACCTTTTGCGAAGACAGTATATATTTTCCCTGCAGTGAGGGTAACATTCGGCAATGCAAGCACAGCCGTATTTGTACCGGCAGCCCTCACTTCCAGGTTGTATGTGCCCGCATTTAACGGGGTAAAATTGGCATACGTTGCATTTGTTGCCTGGTCGTTGAACATCCTGTTTGGAAACAATACCGCTCCACCGGTCACGGCAATGTCGACAGCCGGCGCGTTGGGACTAAAATGGAAAAAGCGAACATGTGCTTTTCCTGTAGCAGGAGTAGTAAGGTCATCTGCTACCACAGCGGCTTTGATTTTACTTACGGAATCGATAGCAAACACAGAATAGTTTTTGTTTGCCTCAAGCGTCACATTCGCATCAATTACATAGTTTGTGGTACCCGTGGGTGACACTTTTATGTTGTTGGCACCGCTATTAAGTTCCGTATAGCTGCTATTGGTTGGGTAAGCAACATTGGTGAGCGCGACACTATTGTTGATACGTACATCTACATTCGGCGCATTTGGCGATGCGTGCACAACCATCACTTTTGATTTCGACATTACGTTATCATCATCATCATCTTTATCACAGCTTGCAAATAATAAAGACACTGCCCCCAGGCACATCATTTTTACGATCAAATTTTTCATATGCTTTTTTTGATCATGACAATCCCTCACAAAAAAGGTTTGATTGATTTTAAAAATTATCAGTGTTGTTTAATTATTTGCAGTGAGATGATTTAAAAGCTTAATCAACGTACAAAATGAAGAGGAAGAAGAGTGTTTAGGTAAAGAGCAAAAAACCTTATTAACTCTTCAACAGGATAGAAAATAATTGGTGCTGGGAAATAAAATTATTGTTCGTATTTATCTAGCGTAGCTTAACATACTTCCCTTTCAGTGAGTTTTCCGCAACATATTCCAATGGAGTGTCGCCGTTTGCTGTAGCAAGGCAATGTTCAAGAAATTCTTTTGTCAATTGTTTGTCCCAGCCTGCACAAGCTGCCGCTAAACCATAACGTGGATCGTCGTAACCATATTCGTTTCCACGACGGTCTTTATGCTTATGTAGGTCCCAGCTAAGTTTGATTAGTTCCTTGATCTGACCTTCATCTGGCTGCATTTTGTCGTAGCCGAGAGGGTTTAAGCAGCCGTCAACGGTTGAAAGTCCCCCAAACTTCAGTAATTCTAAAGCAGGAGATGCGTCATTGAGTGATTTTCTTTTAAGCCTAACGTAAGATTGTGCAGCAGCGTGCGTGATCATATCGTTAGGTTTATTTGTCTTGATAATCTGCTCAATTTCGGGCAGTGCTTTTTTGTAGTCGAGCAGGCCTAAAGCTAATATCATTGCTACCTGCGTTTCCCAGGTCCGTTTGTCAGTTGCTTCTTTTAAATAAGCTTTATATAAGTCGTCGGCAAACTCAGCCAGTTTCAATTTCCCAATTTCCTTTGCAGCTCGCCTGCGGTCGGCGGATTTTGTCGAGTGAAGTTTTTGTTTTATTTCTTCCGTTGTCATTGTTTTAATTATCGCTTCGTATTATCTGATTGTTATTTCTTAGCTCGTAGTTTATCCTCAATTCTTGTTGGCCGCATGGTGTTTAGTTTGCTTTTTTGGATTTTGGTAAAACATAGATGATACCAAAATGTTTTGCGTATTCCTCTAATGGTTGAAGCCCTACAGCAGCTCTCCGTTTATTTACATTTGCTTCATCTTTGATGGGAAAAAATTCAAACTTACCTGCTTCATTGGTTCTAACCTGGCTGCCATATATCTGTTCTTTTCCCTGGTCTGTCAATATCCTGTCTTCCAGTAAGGCAAGGTCCTGGGGCTGAGCTTTTCCTTTCTTAACAGCCTCTTGCATTAAAGGAAAATAGGTTACCTGCGTTAACGAATCTGCGTGTTGTATTACCAAAAAAATTGTCTTCGCTCCCTGTTTGCCCACCTCATCAGGTCCCAGCCAACCATAGGTGTCAATGATGTTTTTCACCTTAACTAAATTGATTGAATCCTGGATCATCATCGTTGGCAATAAAGATTGCACTTGTTCCGACTTCCAGCCAAATTGCTTTTGAAGGCTATCAAGTTTAAGTCTACCGGATTGGTCTTCATGATAAATCGTGTCTAGTCGGGCAGCCAATTCTTTGTTGAATTTTGATTGTGCGGATACCTCGATAGCCGCAAGTATCAACGATATAATAAAAATAAATTTTGGCATAGGTCTGTGATTAGGTGAACATTTATTTTGCAGACAGCTGTTGTATTTGTGATATTTAAAGTTAGAGCTTTCGCAAATGCGGACAAATAGGATGCTTATGGATTAGCAAGGCTTTTAGAAATCTTGTTAGCATGGAATGAGCCAATTGAATCTTGAGTAATTCCCTTATTTCATACATTTGTATCATGTCAAAATCAACCAGGGAATCTTTCGCCGTACATGGAGAAAATCTCTTAAAGAAGGTAAAGGAGCTCGTCAATGAAGGTAATATTCGAAAAATTACGATTCTCGATAAATCGGGAAAGGAGCTGATGAGTTTTCCATTAACTATTGGAGTAGTAGGTGCTGTGTTTGCACCCGTATTGGCTGCAGTCGGCGCACTTGCAGCGTTGATTGGAGAATGTACGATTACTGTTGAAAGAGAGGCTTAGAATTGTTGACACTTAGACTCTCTTTTTCCTAGTACCTATTATAGCCCGCTACATTATACTTCAATGCTTAAGTATTACCATATCATTTTAGTTCTTCTTCTTTTTTTTGACGCAAATTTATACGGTCAGGTAAAAGAATATAAGTTACTCTCCAAGGCAGAAAGAAGCGATTTCAACTATCAAGCTCTAAATTTCATCGACACAACAAGCACCAGGGAAACCAGGCGAAAGATCTTTAATCCAGTAAAGGGTAGTTATACTGTTTATACTTTCATGGCGACTTTTAAAGGGATTTCATTTGCTAATATCGAAAAGGAAT
>CBFGYO010000184.1:0-7040 GCA_965652975.1 uncultured Chitinophagaceae bacterium
GACTCGTCGCGAATAAATGCATCTTGTACATCGGCCAGGCGTGATTTGTTTCGCCCCCCAAAAGCCTCCCTATGTTGATCTATGCTTCTATGCTCCTATGTGGTAAAACTATGGCTCCCCTTATAGAAACCTCCGAGTATGGAGGCCTTAATTATACCACATAGGAGCATAGAAGCATAGGTAAGCATAGCATGCCATACCCTCCATTAAATATTTTCCCCCGTAAGTGAAGTCAGGAACAAATAACTATATATTTGAACTGACGAACCTAAAATACCATCCCGCCAGTAGTAAAACCTAACGGCAACTGCAAAATCAATTTCTTATTCAATTCTACCGAAATATGACACACAATCATCGTTACTGTTTATCCCTTTTGTTATTGGTTGTACTTAATTCGCTAATTGTATCTGCACAAAACATCACAGATACCCGGCTGCTATGGCAACCCACCATCAGCAAAAATCATGTTGCCTTTATTTATGCCGAAGATTTATGGGTGGCCAACACGGATGGCACGTATCCAAGAAGAATAACCGTGAGTGAAGGCGCGGAATCTAACCCCGTATTCTCACCCGACGGAAGCATGATTGCCTTTACTGGTCAGTACGATGGCAATACCGATGTGTTTGTAGTACCTGCGAGTGGTGGAGTACCAAAAAGACTTACCTGGCACCCGGGAGCAGACCTGGTGCGTGACTTTTCACCCGATGGTAAGAGGATACTTTTTGCTTCACAACGAAATAGTTTCACCAACCGTTACTACCAGCTTTTTACAGTTGATATCGCTACAGGATCTGAGCTGCAGCTTCCCATACCGAATGCCTTCTGGGCTTCCTATAGCCCGGATGGGAATAACATTGCGTATACCACAATACCTGACGCTTTTGCCCAATGGAAAAATTATAGAGGCGGCACCATGTCCCGTATCTGGCTTTATGATACAAAAAACCATAACGTAGTGGAGATACCCAAACCTGCCGGTGGAAGCAACGATTCAAAGCCTGTGTGGAAAGGCAATAAGGTTTATTTCCGTAGCGATCGTGATGGCGAGTTTAATATCTACAGTTACGATCCCGCCAGCAAAGCAGTGAATGCCATTACGAAATTCAACGATTTCCCTGTATCCAGCCTGGAAGGTACAGCCGACCAGGTCGTGTTTTCCCAGGGCGGCTACCTGCATGTATATAATATGTCGACAAACAATACAACGAAACTAAAAGTTGGTATTGCGGCAGATCTATTGGATCAACGTTCACGCTATGTGAAGGGCGATCAATATATCCGCAGTGGTGATATTTCGCCATCGGGCGCAAGGGTAGTGATGGATTATCGCGGCGACATCATTACGCTTCCTGCTCAGAAGGGAGATGTTTTCAATCTTACCAATACACCGGGCATTCATGAAAAAGAACCCGCCTGGTCACCCAATGGAAAATTTATCGCATACTTCAGCGATGCTTCGGGAGAATATGAGTTGCATATACGGAACCAGGATGCAAGCGACGAGCCCAGGATAATTAAACTCAATGGTTCGGGATTTTACGCCAACCTGCACTGGTCGCCCGACAATAAAAAAATTGCTTTTGTAGATAATGGACGCCGGTTATATGTGGCAGATGTTGCTACTGGAAAGATTGTAAAAATTGCAGAAGACGCACATTTTTATCCCGGCACATTCAGGGAACTCTTTGGCAGTTGGTCGTCGGACGGCAATCATATTGCCTATACAACCATTACTGAAACGAATTTTCAACGGGCCTGGGTGTATTCACTTCCAGAAAATAAATCTTATGCGCTCACGGATGCACTCTCGAATGTTACCGAACCCACATTTGATCCTTCCGGTAAATACCTGTACCTGCTCGCAAGTACAGATGCCGGACCGGTAATCAATTGGTTTGATCAATCGAACCAGGATATGGAGGCAACTAATTCCATTTATTTAATCACTTTGCAAAAGCAACTGATATCGCCCTTTGCTAAGGAAAATGAAATTGAAGAAGTAAAAGATACAGCGAGCAGCAAACCGGCTTCCAAAGCTGATTCGGCCCGGACCAAACTAAAAATTGACTGGGATGGAATTCAAAACAGGATCGTGCCACTGCCACTGGCAAAAGGTCGTTATAGATCGTTAGGCATTGTAAAGGAAGGTGAGCTCTATTATCTCGCTGCGGCACCTCATGATGCCACACCCACTATGCTCAACCTTTATAGCTTAAAAAAGAGAAAAGAAGAATCCATCATGCCGGCGGATGGATATAGCATTGCAGCAAAAGGTGAAAAAACATTATTCGTTACAAAGGGAAAATGGGGAATCTCCACTACCGGGCAAAAGCCAGGTACTGATGCAATGATCAACACATCATCCATACAGGTAAAAGTGTCGCCAAAAGAAGAATGGCAGAATATCTTCAACGAGGCGTGGCGCGTAAATCGTGATTTCTTTTATGATCCCAATATGCATGGTGTGAACTGGGCCGCGATGAAGAAAAAATACGAAGCGCTGCTGCCCGATGTGGCAAGCACGAATGACCTGTATCGTGTAATGCAATGGATGTTCAGCGAACTATCGGTGGGCCATCACCGTTTCAACGCTACTGGCGACAGGCGTACCAATCCGGAATTTGTACCGGGTGGCCTGTTGGGCGCAGATTATGAAGTGAGTAATAACCGCTATCGTATCAAAAAAATATATGGCGGGTTGAACTGGACACCCGACCTCCGTTCACCACTTACCGAGCCAGGTGTGAACGTGCAGGTGGGTGATTATATTCTTGCAGTAAACGGTGCTTCCGTAACGGCTGATAAAAATTTCTACAGCTATTTTGAAAATACAGCGGAGAAGATCGTTACCCTTCGCGTGGCTTCATCTGCTGATGGCGCAAATGCGCGCACGATAAAAGTGGTGCCGATTGCCAATGAATCGGGCTTGCGCAACCGCGACTGGGTAGAAGGAAATATGAGAAAAGTGCACGAAGCTACCAATGGACAGGTAGCGTATGTGTATGTTCCCAATACCACTACGCAGGGGCATGAATATTTTAAACGCTATTTTTTCCCGCAAGCCAACAAAGCTGCGATAATTATCGATGAAAGGTTTAATGGTGGTGGGCAACTTGCAGACTATTATATTGACATGCTGAAACGTCCTGCGCAATCATACTGGCGTTACCGTTATGGTAAAGATCAGAAAGCACCCAATGCTAGCATACAGGGTCCCAAAGTGATGTTGATCGATGAAACGGCAGGATCCGGCGGAGATTATCTTCCATTTTTATTCCGGCAGGCAAAGTTGGGAACACTTGTAGGTAAAACCACATGGGGCGGCCTGGTGGGAGTATTGGGTTACCCGGAGTTTATTGATGGCGGAATCGTTACAGCACCAAACGTGGCGTTCTTCGATGAAAAAGGTTTTGGGATAGAAAATGTGGGCACACCACCTGATATAGAAGTGGAGCAATGGCCTTCGCAGGTTATTAATGGCCACGACCCACAACTGGAAAAAGCTATTCAACTTATTATGGATGAATTAAAAAATAATCCACCTAAGAAAACGCCTTCACCAGCGTTTCCTGTTAAGGTGAAAAAATAAGGTAAATCAACAGGTAAACGATTAAACTATCTCAATTAGGGGAGACCCGGTGTTAGCAAAGGATTTCTCGCAGCGATCGCAACGGCGGTAATTCATTAACCGTTAAATAACCCACCGCGATCGCCGCGAGAAACCTTATGGCAAGAGTGACACTCGAATCAATCCTGCGTAGTATACGTGAAATTAATCTTATGTAACCCTCCG
This sequence comes from uncultured Chitinophagaceae bacterium, assembly GCA_965652975.1. Taxonomy (GTDB): domain Bacteria; phylum Bacteroidota; class Bacteroidia; order Chitinophagales; family Chitinophagaceae; genus CADEDV01. The sequence continues at coordinate 3,800 of CBFGYO010000184.1, forward strand.
GCATCCTTTACCACTATATAACCGGTACTCTTTGTTTTCAGGTAAGTGTATTGATCATTCGTAACGTTGCCGGTATAATAGCCAATCTTCATCGGGTCGCAACTCGCAAATCCAACAAAGTTGGGAATATCTATATTGTCAAATTTCAATTCCTCGATTTGCCAGCTTGCATATTCACTGATCAGGCAGCTTGTGAAATTGATAACGAACTGTGGTGGGAATGCGCCTGGCCCGTTGATGCGCGCCAAACTTACTGTAGCCGTCGTGGGTGTATATTGGTTACGGGTATAAGAAACGCTATTGCTGGATGTAATAAAGTTGCCGTTACCATCACCCCAGTTTAATGAGATCCTTATCGATTGGGCAACACCAACTGTAAATGCGGTAGGGTCCAGTGACAATTTTACGGAAGATGTATTGTCGGGATTTATGGTTGTTGTTAACTGTGAATTGGTCATCACCGAAGCTACGTCAGCAATGTAGTATAATGAATTGCTCACTTCAAACTGATCCAGTGTGTTATTCACCCACTGAACTATTACTTTATTGTTTTCTTCTGTTACCGTAATGGTAGGATTGCCCGGTTGTTTAAATGTAATTGTAGAAAGTGTGTTACTGGTTACAACGGCTCCATACGGATCCTTCACACGAAGGGCTACGGTATTTGTTGCATTTTCATTCAGGGCTTTGGCCACATAACTGAATGTACTTGCAGTATTCGCTAATGATGGAATAGCGGATTCCACATTATTTTTTACAAGAAACCAGGTTAGCGCATCATTATCTGCATCGGTAACCTGGGTACCGGTGATCGATAAATAAGAGAAGCCATGTTTTACTTCCGTGATAGTAAATGCCGATGGCGCCGTATTATCTTTTGTTTTGAAGGTGCCCTGTTTATCCCGGCTTTTGCCATCAGCAGATTTTGCAACTACCTTCAATTGGTAGTCTGTGTTGGGCGTTAAACCTGTAATAGTATATTTTATATCTGGGATATTACTCACTTTGATCGTTCCATTCAGGTATACGTCGTAAGTAACCGGCCCGTTATCGGGCAATGTAGCAGCAGTCCACGACAGGAAAATGCTTTTGTTCCAGGCGCTGTCCATTTTAATGGTAAAATCAGAAGGAGTGGGGGTATCGTTCGTAGAAAAGCTAAAGTTGGCGGTGGTTTTATTACCTGCGGGGTCACTCGCTGTTACTTTACCATTGAAGCTCGTGGCTGGCACCAGGCTTTGCAGGTTATAAGTTGTGCCTGTAAGTGATGTAGCTACTACCTGGTTATTTAATTCTACTGTATATGATACTGCCGCATTCTCCGGGTCTTTTGCCGCAGTCCAATTGAGTGTGGCACTGTTGACCGTTGCATTGGTAACGGATACAGTAAAAGACTGGGGTGCCAGGTTTGGCGGGGGTTCACTGCCTCCTTTGCTACAGGAAACGAAGATTAAAGAAGTCAGGAATAGAATGTAAAGGCAGCTAATGGTGGTTTTATTTGTCATAGGTGATTGGTTTTTCGTTTGCCAAAATATATTAAAACAACTGTTTCTTCTAGTAAAATGCATTTTTTTTCTTAATGTGCGAGTAGAGGGTGCTCTACTAACTCAATCACCCCTGATTATATGAAATAAATATATACTTTAAGCAGTCCTGATCCCTTCATTACAGGCACGGGTAGGTGTAATCATGTAGTCTTACCCGTGGTTTTATGCCTATTATAAAGACAAACCCGCATTCGATTTCTCGCAGCGGCCGCTACGGATATGGCTTCAATAAAGAATAGGCAATCCGCAGCGTTCGCCGCGAGAAACATATTACGCATTTATAACTCCTGCTTATATTAAATTGTTTTGAAATCAATACCTCGGGTAAATGGCATAATTTGCATCCCACTTATTATGATCAACACATTTTTCAAACACTCCGCATTTATCCTGATCTTCTTCTTTACCTGCCTGTTGGCGGTTGCTCAAAAAGTTACAGAACCTCCAAATGCACCGTCCGAATGGTCTAAACCTTTCCAGGCTTTCCGCGTTGCCGGCAATCTCTACTATGTTGGAACATACGACCTGGCCTGTTATCTTATTGCTACTCCACAGGGACATATGCTCATCAATACCGGGCTCGCTGCATCAACGCCCATCATCAGGGCGAATGTGGAAGCATTGGGATTTAAATTTTCCGACATTAAAATATTACTTACAACACAGGCTCATTATGATCACCTGGGCGCAATGGCGGAAATAAAAAGGCTTACCGGTGCACAGATGATGGTGAATAGCAAAGATTCTGGTTCGACAGCGGATGGAGGAAAATCGGATTATGCTTTCGGCGGTGATAATAGCACTTTTGAACCCATAAAGATCGACAGAACATTACGTAATGGGGATACTATCAAACTGGGTGGTATGAACGTTGTGATGCTTCACCATCCCGGTCATACCAAGGGCTCATCCAGTTTTTTGTTTGATGTAAGAGACAACCAGCGATCCTTCCGGGTGCTTATTGCTAATATGCCCACAATAGTTACAGAAAGAAGCTTCTCTGATATACCTGCTTATCCTGGTATTGCCAATGATTATGCATACACGTTGGATGCGTTGAAGAAATTGTCGTTCGATATCTGGCTATCATCGCATGCCAGCCAGTTTGGGCTTCATGAGAAACGTAAACCTGGCGATAATTATAACCCGACAGTTTTCGCTGATAGAAAAGGATATGACAAAGCGATCGATGAACTGGAGAAACAATTTATAAAAAAAGTAAAAGGGAAGTAATATTTAGCCATAGTTTTAATTGTATATCCTATTTAAATTCTTAAGAGCGCTTACTCAAAGTAGATTACTTTCTTCTTTTCTTAAGCCAGCTTTGAATGTCCTTTACAGACATCGCATTCCACGTCATTGTCCTGGTGAGACCACCCTTGCGGGCGGCTGCAATACCCCAACGGATATTATCAATTTCATTGATGCTGTGTGCGTCAGGGTTCACGGAGATCATAACTCCCTTTTTTAGCGCATAGGGAATATGTGACCAATCCATGTCCAGCCGATATGGATTGGTGTTGATTTCTATAATAACCTTGTTTGCAGCACAGGCGTCGATAACTTTTTTGTAATTTACAGGATAGCCGGGCCGTATCAAAAGCATGCGACCAGTCATATGACCAAGTATGGTGGTAAAAGGGTTTTCAATTGCTTTAATTAACCTGCGTGTTGCTTTCTCTTCATACATTTTGAGC
>CBFGYO010000185.1:0-6957 GCA_965652975.1 uncultured Chitinophagaceae bacterium
TCAATTATGCACGATTTTTGCGGGTGGATGCCGAAAATGCGCTGGAGCGGACCAATAAAAAATTCATCTACAGGTTCACTGAAATGGAAAATCAGGCGATGAGTCATGGGAAAAGCCTGCAGCATATGAGCCTTCCTGAAATGGACGCCATCTGGAACACCATCAAACAACAAAGGCAAAAGTGAATTCTTCCTGGAAAAAAATATTACTCAGTAAATACAGTTTGCTGCTGTTATCAGTCGTGCTATTTGTCGCGTCATTTCTTTTCAGCAGAATGTATACCAACCGTTCTTCAATAGTGCGGGAAGTAAAGGCTGCGGAGAAATATATCGCTTCACAGGAAAAGCAATTTGAAAGATTTACAGAAGATACTGCGCTTATTCGCCAGCTCGTTTACCGCAAAGAAAGCCTTACGGAGTTTAAGGAACTGGCACGACGATCCTATGGCACATTCGTATACACAGCGAATGATTTTGGAAATGTGTACATGAAATTTTGGAGCGATCAGCTTGCTGTACCACCACCCGAGATTTTTGCTGCAGAAGACGGCGATTATTTTGACACACTGGCAAATGGCCAGTATGTAATGGTAAAGAAAACCATCACGGTACCAGGTGTAACAGATAAAGTGATTGTGATTGCATTGATTCCTGTACGCGCGCAGTATTTTATAGAAACTGATTATCTCCCGAGCCAATTCAGTTATAGTGAAACCGCGGAAAAACGAGTTGCCATCTCCAACACGCCGACGCAAAATCCTGTGAAGGGAGCTTCGGGCAAAACTTTATATTATCTTCAAAAGAAACCAATAGGCGCTGTTGCCTACAACGATACACTCACCATAATCCTGCGGGTAAGCGCCGTATTACTCCTCTTCCTCTTTCTTCATCTGCTAGCTGAATCAGTAGCTGCAAAGTATGGCGCATGGAGGGCGATTGCATTGCTTACCGGGATCGTCATCACCCTGCGGGTGCTTACATATTATTATCCTTTCCTTTTCAATCTGCGCCAGTTCGAACTCTTCGATCCTACAATATATGGGTCCAACGCAATTCAACGGTCATTGGGTGATCTGTTGATCAATTCAGCGCTTTCGGTATGGATAATATTATTCGCCTGGTCAAAACTCCAGAACATAGAACGACCGGCCGATGTGTTTCGCAAACCATGGAACTGGGTAGTGGGTATCCTGGCGCTTTGCATGCTCATTCTTTCAACCTTCGTGGTATCGTCTGTTATACGTAGCCTTGTTGCCGATTCCAAGATACCGTTCGACGTTACCGACTTTTCAAGTTTCAACAAGTATAGTATTTATGGATTTGCTGTGCTTGCCTGTCTTTCCTTATCGTATTATTATTTTACCCAGTTACTTTTTCGCCTGATATTCCCTTTTTTCGAAGGCAAAACTATCTACATCTATTTTGCTATAGGTATTGCAGGTCTTGTCTACTTAACTGCCCGCATGGGCAATCCCGCAGTTAGCTTTTATATCCCCGTGTTGTTATGGTTGATGGGCTATACCTGGCTGGTAAACAGGCAGGGCCTGATATTTAACCGTATGCGGATAAATATGGCGGGCATCCTGTTTTGGATATTTGTTTTTTCTGTTTCCATTGCTTCCATCATGCTTGTAGAGAATAAGGAAGCCGAGTGGATACGACGAAAAAGTTTTGCAGACAAACTCGCCGTACAAACCGATCCATCCAGTGAACGATTATTAAGTATTGCGCTGAAATATCTCGACAATGATTTTCTCCGGGATAATTACAATCGCTTTAATGATCCGGAAATAAGCAAAAAACTTCGCGACAGTATTTTAACGCAAAACTATAGTGGATACCTCGACAAGTACGACACACGTCTTTATATTTATGATGCCAATGGCAAACCGGTAAATAACGACGATCCCATTTCATTCGATGTACTTTCCACCCTACTTACAGTGCAGGCACGCCCCGCCGTTACTGCAGGTTTGTCCTACTACGAAACCTCTTTCGATAAATTTATTTACATAACAAGAAGGGATTTTACCAACCTGGCAGGAGAAAAGCTGGGATCATTATTCATTCTTTCCAATCCCAAGCGGTACAGTAGTGATGCGATTTTCCCGGAATTATTCAAAAAGGGACGAAGAACCGATCCGGAAAGTTCACCGATATATTCATATGCGATCTATAACGAGGGTAGGCTGGTATCACCCAGCAACCGGTATCCATTTGCAACCAGTATTGTTCCTGAAGAATTACCACACGAAGAATTTGAGCGAAGGAAAAACGGCGACTATGTGGAGCTGTGGTATCGTGCCGGCCGTGACAAGGTAATAGTGATGGCGAGAAAGAAAGATACGCTAATCGAAGCCATAACCCTCTTTTCTTACATCTTTTGCTCGTTTCTTTTCCTGGTAGCGATTGTGCAATTCCTTTCCTTATTGCTAAAGGCCATGAGCAACAAGGAAAAATTGAAAAAGCTGGTGCAATTGAATATTCGTACGCAGGTGCACAGTACCATCATTTTCATCAGCATTTTTTCATTCCTTATTATCGGTATTTCAACAATCTCTTTCTTTATAAGCAGGTATGAGCGAAACAATACCGACAAGCTTAGCCGTACAGTCAAGATCATGGTCAACCAGATGCAGAAAGAGCTTACCAATCTCAGCACCTTTGACGATGTGATCAAGATCCACGACTCAGTAAATAATTATAACCTGCAGGCGCTGGTAAATGATGTTTCAGAAATACACGGCGTAGACGTAAACATTTATGACCTGGGTGGTAACCTGAGGGTGTCTTCGGAAGCCAATACCTACAACAAAGGTGTGCTCAGCAAAAAGATGGAGCCCACAGCCTATTACTACCTGAGCAGGATGAAGGTGATTCAACATTCACAAAAAGAAAAGATCGGCAGTCTTGCTTATTGGAGCATTTATGCGCCGGTAAGGGATATCGATGGCAAGGTAGACTCGTATGTGAACATACCTTATTTTACCTCGCAGGTAGAGCTTAATCAGGAGATTTCAAATTTCCTCGTTACGGTCATCAACCTCAACGCATTTATTTTCCTTGTTGCAGGCTTGATTGCGCTCTTTATTACTAATCGCATCACCCGTTCATTCTCGATCATCAGCGACAAAATGCGCAAGGTAAATTTGGGTAAACTGAATGAAGAGATCGTGTGGAACCGTGATGATGAAATAGGGGAGCTGGTAAAAGAATACAACAAGATGGTGGGTAAGCTGGAAGAAAGTGCAACGGCATTGGCAAAAAGCGAACGGGAAGGTGCATGGCGCGAGATGGCCAGACAGGTGGCGCATGAGATCAAGAACCCGCTCACACCAATGAAACTCAGTATCCAGTACCTGCAAAAAGCAGTTGATAACAATTTACCCAACGTAAAGGAATTGTCCGGAACCGTTGCGCATACACTGGTGGAACAGATTGATCACCTTTCGAAAATTGCTGCAGACTTTTCACAGTTTGCGAATATCGGTAACACGAATGTTACACGCTTCGATTTGCACGATGTGCTGTCATCGCTGAAGGAATTGTATCAAACAGATGAAAGTGTACGGTTTGACTGGAAGCCTGTTCGTACCACTGCTTTTATTGAAGCTGACAAAACACAAATGAACAGACTGTTCACCAACCTATTTGCCAATGCTCTCGAAGCATGTAATGGCAATGAAGTGTGCGAGATAAAAGTTTCCGAGGTGAAGGAGAACGGTTCGATAATAATTAGTATCCGCGACAATGGTGAAGGGATACCGCCTGAAATGCAATCGCGGATCTTCGTTCCGAATTTTACAACCAAGTCATCCGGCACCGGTTTGGGCCTGGCTATGTGCAAGGGCATAGTTGAACAGGCACACGGAAAAATTTGGTTTGAAACAAAAAAAGGAGAGGGGTCGGCTTTTCATGTGGAATTGCCTTTGGCTAATGGTGGAAACTAAGAAGAGGCAGAAACAGAGCGGGAGCGAATAATACTAACACTCGCTCCCGCTCAGTTTCTCGCTCTCCTTTGCGCTCCTTAGCGTGCTTTGCGTGAAAAGGCTAAGAGAGATTTCTCGCTCTTCTCCTCTCATTCAAAAAGTTCTCAAATTCTTTCAAAGAAAAACTACTTAGATTCTTCTCTTTAGTAAGTCCCCCCTTTTGTGCCGCCAGCACTCCGTATTTAATATCATCAAACCCATCCAGCGCATGTGCATCAGGGTCAATTGAAATCAATACGTTTTTACCAAGTGCATAGTCGATCCACTTCCAGTCAATATCAAGTCGCCGGGGGTGGGCATTAAGTTCAACCACTACATGGTTAGCGGCACAGGCATCGATGATCTTTTCATGATCGAGCGGGTAGCCATTCCTGCTCAATAGTAGCCGGCCCGTCATATGCCCAAGTATAGTGGTGTAAGGATTTTCTATTGCCTTTATCAATCGGCTCATCGCTTTCTCTTCATTCATTTTAAGATTGCTATGTACCGAGGCAATCACCAGGTCAAAAGTTGCCAGGATATCATTACTATAATCCATACTGCCATCATTAAGTATATCGCATTCTATACTTTTAAAGATGCGGAATGGTTGGAAGCGGCTATTCAGTTGATCAATATACCGGTGCTGTTCACGAATGCGTTCTTCGCTCAGGCCATTGGCATAGGCGGCTGCTTTGGAGTGATCTGAAAGCACAAGGTATTCAAAACCTCTTTTGATGAGTTCGGTTGCCATCTCCTCTACGGTATTGGCACCGTCACTCCAGTTGCTGTGCGAATGGATCAGCCCTTTGATATCACCAGGCTGTATCATTGCAGGCATTGCATGTGCCCGTGCTTTGGCAATTATGCCCGGCGTTTCGCGGAGGCAGGGTGGAATAAAGGCAATCTTCGCTTTTTCAAAAATGATCTCATCGTTTTCACATTCATCACCTGTGCAATCCAGATTAGAGAATTGCTGGTCAAAAGCCTCGAGAAAAGCAGCATTACCTGTGGTTTTAAAGAGTTGAACTGCCCTGTTTGCCTGGCCATGATAGAGCCGCAGTTTTAATCCATTCTTTAATTTATATAATAGGGAAGTATCGTTTTCTTCCAGTAGTTCTGGAGGCTGGGCGGTTAGAAATTTTGGTTTGATTTGTTCTTTACTCTCAAGTATGATAAACTCCAATTCTTCAATCGTAAGGTCCTGGCGTCGGTATGCGCCGGTAGCGCGCACTTTGGCTGCTGTAAAAAGTTTTTTTAGATAGGTATCGATCTGTGGAAAGATCTCTTCCAGTTGTGCGTATAAAAATTGTCCCTGGTTGAGTAAATAAAATTCGATGGCGCTTATTACATTCACCTGTGTTTTTTCCCCGAATCCTTTGTATAAGGTAAGACGGTTTTCATTGCATGCATAGAGCAATTCACCAATCGACTCGATCTGCATTTCTTTCCAGATGGTATGAATTTTTTTGGGGCCAATACCTTTTATATTCATCATTTCGATCACACCGGGTGGTGTGGCAGTGATAAGGTCGTTAAGTACCTGCAGATGTCCTGTATCGAGCATTTCTACCACTTTTCTACCCACACTTTCACCAATTCCTTTAATTCCGGGCAATTTTTCGCGTGGAGTGTCTTTTAGGGACACGGGCAGTTTTTCGATATTAAATGCCGCAATGGAGTAAGTTTTTGACTTGAATGAGTTTTCGCCATGGATATCCATCAGCTTCGAAAGCATTGAAAAGTTGTCGGCAATGGTGCTATTATCCATAGCTGCAATTTATAAAAGGAAGATATGTATGTGCTTGTTGGAAGAGTAATTTTTGTGTGTTTTTCATAGGGGAAATGGGAATTCGCTAAAATTAAAAGTCCCGCTTGTGGCGGGACTTCTATAACGTTTAAGAAACTTCGAAACTTATTTCTTTTTCTTAGCAGCTTTTTTAGCGGCTTTCTTTTTTGGAGCTGCTTTTTTCTTAGCTGCTTTTTTCTTTGTTGCCATTTTGATTGAATTTAATGTTTAGTAAAATGGGTTATCGCTAGTAAAAATAATAATTATTTTATACTACCCAAATTTTTTTTCAACAAAATTGCAACAGGGAGGGTTGAATCAAGCTTCAGCAAGCTTCACAGATACATAAGTTCTGTTGTTTCTTCCTTTGCGAAATTCAACTACACCATCATTCAATGCAAACAAAGTAAAGTCTTTTCCAACACCAACATTGCTGCCGGGATGATAAGTTGTACCACGTTGACGAACGATAATGTTACCGGAGATAGCAGGTTGACCACCGAAGATTTTTACACCGAGGCGTTTGCTATGCGAGTCGCGGCCATTCTTTACACTACCTTCACCTTTCTTATGTGCCATGATAATTTGATTTAAATAATTTTAAAAAACCAGTTGGTTAATTAATTACTCATCACTGGTTGCTTTCCCAGTTAAGCAATGGATGTCACTTTGATTTGTGTATAAGCTGTACGATGACCTTTCTTTTTGTGAAATCCTTTTCTTCTTTTTTGTTTGTAAGCGATCACAGTATCACCTTTTACGTGATCCACGATTTCTGCTTTTACTTTTGCTTTCACATCAGAACCTGTCGTGGTTTTGCCGTCAGCATCTGCCATCAGCACTTCCAGTTCTACTTTATCACCGGCTTTACCGGCAACATGCGGTACATACAAAGTCTGGTCTTTTTCGACTTTGAATTGCTGTCCGGCTACTTTAATTACTGCGATCATAGTCTTAAAATTAGGGAGGCAAAGGTAAGGGGAAAAGTTGAAGCTGCAAACGGAAAACCAAAGTTTTATGTGGATAAAATGAAGCCGTTTGCTCCGGCATCCTTTATATTTGTGAGCCCTGCCCGAAAGACCGGCAAATTACTGATTTAGACGGGGATGCTGGTTGAACGGACCGGGTTTTCATTGCAGCGTATGAAAATCAAGTCTTTCTTAGCCAGGCCTTTCGCCTCCTATATATATAAAGGTATCCG
>CBFGYO010000186.1:0-6880 GCA_965652975.1 uncultured Chitinophagaceae bacterium
GCGCATAAGCGTTTGCAATAGCAGTGATGTCAAAACTCACCATATTACTATTCCGTATTACCGGCTCCATTTCTTCAATACTTTCCTTTACATGTCCTACTCTGAAACAATCAAAGCGAAGTTTATCCATGGTCTCCAGCATCCGCGGATGCACATAATAACTTTGAAAGCCGATATGGTTATAATGCCGAAGGAAATTGGGTTCGCCAGTAAGGATTTCCATCAGGAAATTCTCATGCCTGAATGGAGAATCGAGGTTCAAATCGATCAATGCATCGATACAACTTGCTTCTATCGATTTTTTATTCTCAGCATGCGCATGATATTGCGCAAGTGTAAGGTCGTGCGACCCTCCGAGGATAATAACGGTCTTGCCATCATTAATTAATTCATGCGTGACGGTTTTCAGTGCCGCATATGAGTCAGTAAATAACGAACCGGCTTTTATATTCCCGATATCTGCAATTGCAATATCATGATGCCAGTAATAAAGACCGTAAAGATTTCGACGGATTATATCTGGAGCGGGACTATGCCCATGTATAAGGCCACTGCCACGTTGCTCGCCACAACCAACTATCACCAACTGGGCATCGTCGATGTCGGGAAACTCCTGCTGGTAGATGGCAATCGTTTTTCCCAATTGCCCATCTTTATATCCTTCATCCTGCGATATGGCATGAATATCGACCGGGTCGAGGAAGTCGGAAATATTGAGATGGTCTGGCATAAGGCAAATCTAAGGCTAAGCAGGTTTCTCGCGGCGGTCGCAGTGACTTTTTTATGGGATAGTTCAAAATTATCGCTGCGTACACCGCGCGAAATCTCCGAATACCAGTGTGTAGCACCTTTTGACCTCTTAAGCTTAACTTTGCCGCTTTATGACACAGCTACTTGAACAGATTTCGAATTATAAGAGCGAAATAGAAACTTACCAGGCTACAGATGCAAAAAGTGTTGAAGAATTCCGCATTAAGTACCTCGGCACTAAAGGCATTGTGAAATCGATAATGGGCGAAATGAAAAATGTGCCGCCCGATCAAAAGAAAGAGGCCGGCCAGGTGCTCAATGAATTCAAACAATTTGTGGAGGCTAAATTCGAAGCACTTAAACTTGCTGGTGACGGCCAGGAAAAAACCTCCGCCCCATCGATCGACCTTACCCTTCCGGGCGATCCCGTACCTGTAGGCTCCCGCCACCCGATAACGCTTATGCGAAATCGCATCGTTTCCATTTTTCAGCGACTTGGCTTTGCTGTGGCCGAAGGTCCTGAAATTGAAGATGACTGGCACAATTTCGGCGCGTTGAACCTTCCCCTGCATCACCCCGCTCGCGATATGCAGGATACATTTTATATCCAGCAAAATCCGGACTGGGTGCTTCGCACTCACACCAGCAGCGTACAGATCAGGGAAATGGAAAAAGGAAAACTTCCGATCCGTATGTTGATGCCCGGCCGTGTGTACAGGAATGAAACCGTGAGCGCCCGCAGCCATTGCTTCTTTCACCAGGTAGAGGGCTTGTATATCGACGAGAATGTGTCATTTGCCGACCTGAAACAAACGCTTTATTTTTTTTGTAAAAGAGATGTATGGCAAAGATGTAAAAGTGAGATTTCGCCCCTCTTACTTCCCATTTACAGAACCCAGTGCTGAAATGGATGTGAGCTGTTTTATCTGCGGAGGTGTAGGTTGTAATATATGTAAGAAAACAGGTTGGGTAGAAATCCTGGGTTGCGGAATGGTGCATCCAAACGTGCTGCAAAATTGCAATATCGATCCGGCGAAATATTCCGGGTTCGCTTTTGGAATGGGAATCGAACGGCCGGCAATGCTGAAATATGGTATTAATGATATCCGGCTCTTTAGCGAAAATGATGTGAGATTCTTAAAGCAGTTTACTTCTGCAATCTGATTCGATTGAACCCATGCTGCCAATAGCATTACCTTTTTAAAATTATAAGCACAATTAATTAATGAGTGCCATTACTACCAGGAAAGTTTGTATTTGTGGAGCAGGCACTATGGGTAGCGGCATTGCACAGGTGGCCGCACAAGCCGGTATCCCAACCGTTCTTTACGACCTGAGTGCCGACGTGTTGGAAAAGGCAAAGAAAAGTATTTCACAAAGCCTGCAATCCTTAGTCGCCAAAGGAAAGATCACGACAGATCAGGAAACCTATATCTTTAATCAAATCCTCTTTACCGGCAATTTGAAAGACTGTATCGCGGATGTTATTATCGAAGCAGTTGTAGAAAAGCCCGAAGTAAAAATTGACCTGTTCAATAGCCTCGCCAGGCAAAACGATCCTGGATGCATCTTCGCAAGCAATACATCTTCGTTGTCTGTATCTGAAATTGCACAGAAAATAAATAATCCTGCGAGAGTAATTGGCATGCATTTCTTCAATCCTGCCCCGGTAATGAAACTGGTAGAGGTTGTAAATACGCCAGATACCCATGCCGATGTAACTGCAGCAATAATTTCACTTGCAAAACAAATGGGTAAGAGCCCCGTAGTTTGTAAAGACTCACCCGGCTTTATTGTCAACCGCGTAGCCAGACCGTATTACCTCGAATCATTAAGGCTCGCAGAAGAAGGCGTAGTTGATATGGAAGAAATGGATTTGCTGTTAGAAGCTACAGGCTTCAAAATGGGACCGTTTAAGCTAATGGATCTTATCGGCAATGATATAAACTATGCGGTTAGCACCTCCTTGTATGATCAATTACACACGCCCGAACGCCTACGCCCATCTGCCATACAGGAAATGAAAGTAAAGGAAGGAAAGCTAGGGAAGAAGACGGGTGAGGGTTACTATAAGTACTAATCTAAATTCGAACTCAAGCTTAGATAAAAGATAAAAGTGGTACTAAGCCGTAGATTCCTGCCTGGATACCACTTTTATCTTTTATCTAAATGGCCATCATATTATCTTCGCCTCTCATTCACCTCTCAATTTTTCATAATTGTCAAGGAAAATACTCGTTACTGGCGGTACAGGGTTTTTAGGTGCTTACATTATTAAAGCTCTTGTTGAAAAAGGCTACGATGTACGCGCTATCCGGCGTACTGCTACAATCCCGTTTTATATAAATGCTTCTATACTCGACCAGGTGGAATGGATGGCCGGGGATGTGCTGGATGTAGTATCGCTGGAAGATGCAATGGAGGGTGTAGACGCTGTGATACATGCAGCAGGCCTGGTATCTTTTCACGACGGGGAGCGCAAAGAAATGTACCAGGTAAATACAGATGGTACGGCCAACGTGGTGAATATAGCTCTCGAGAAAAACGTAAAACGGCTCATTCACATCAGTTCTGTTGCGGCACTAGGACGAACAGCAAAAGGGGGTCACGTAAATGAAGACAAAAAATGGGAAGAAAGTAATGTCAATACCCACTACGCACGCAGTAAATACAAAGCCGAGATGGAAGTGTGGCGCGGGATGGCTGAAGGACTGGATGCAGTGATTCTTAATCCAAGTACGATACTGGGTTATGGCGACTGGAGTAGCGGCAGTTGCGCTATTTTCAAAAATATCTACGAAGAATTCAAGTGGTTTACACCAGGAATAAATGGCTTTGTGGATGTTGAAGATGTGGCAAAGGTCACGGTTATGGTGCTGGAAAGCAATATCACGGAAGAACGGTTTATCGTAAATGGCGATACCTGGACCTTTAAAAAGTTGATGGACACAATCGCCGAAAATTTTAATAAGAAAAAACCTATGCGCGAAACCACTCCCCTGCTAATGAAGTTTGCCTGGCGATTTGAAAAATGGAAATCTTTTTTTACAGGGAGCCGCCCTTTGCTAACGAGGGAAAGCGCGCGCGTTGCAATGAGCAAGACCTATTTTGCCAACGATAAATTACTTGCCGCCTTTCCGGGTTTTTCCTTTACGCCATTGGAGGAAAGCATTAAAATGGCGTGCAAAAAATACCTTGGCACAGTAAATGCCTTGCAACCGTAGCTATTGAAACCGTATCTTTAAGGGTAATCACTTTTCTATGAAAAAACATCATGCAGGCCTGCTGTCGCTGGCAATTTTCATCTCCTCTATAATTAATGCCCAGTTTAACGTTACAGGCGTCGTAATGGACTCCGCCTCACGCGAACCGTTGAATGCCGCATCGGTGTTTTGCCAGAATACTACGCTCGGAACAACCACCAATAAGCTCGGAGAGTTTTCACTACAACTAAAGTCTGGTGGTTATGATCTTATTTTTACCTACACCGGTTACAAAACGCAAACCGTCAGGATCACTGGCGACATATCGAGATTCGAGATATTACTTGCAAAAGAAGACAAGAGCCTGGGCGAAGTGGTTATCAAAAGCAGCAATGAAGTAAAGGATGGGTGGGAAAAATATGGAAGTTTTTTCATGGAGAACTTTATTGGTAGTACCCCCAATGCTACGCAATGTGTGTTACAAAATCCGGAAGTCCTGAAATTCTATTTCCTGAAAAAAAGCAATAAGCTGCGTGTGCTTGCCACCGAACCCATCCTGATTGCCAACCAGGCATTGGGATATAACCTTCGCTACCAGCTTGATTCCTTTGTATATCATTATAATACTGATATCAACCTCTACAGGGGTTATTGCCTCTATTCCGAAATGGAAGGTAGTGATAGCCTGAAAAAGGTATGGGCCATCAACCGGACCAATGCATATTATGGCTCCAAGTTGCAATTCATGCGCAGCTATTACGATAGTACACTCTCCAGCGACGGCTGGGTGATCTCCATGCTGGATGAAAATAACAATACGAAGTTCAACAAAGTGGCTGACCCTTACGATACACTCTACTATGGCGCACTCGACAGCACGTCGGAGGTAGAGATCTGGTTTCCGAGAAAAATTAGTGTTAACTACGCCAAAAAAAAACCAGATCCTGAATACATCAAGAAGTTTAAACTACCGAAGCTGGTAAGTACGCAAACTTCCTACATTGATCTAACCGATGCTATCGCCATCAAGGAAAATGGATACTATTACGATCAGAAAGACTGGATCAACCAGGGATACTGGAGCTGGAAAAACCTGGGGGATCAGCTACCTTATGATTTTACACCACCCTTTGTAGATAAAAGATAAAAGTTGAATAAGTTCGGAGTATCCGAATGAGGTCCACTTTTATCTTTTAACTTTTATCTTTTATCTTTCTCAAGCTGCATTACTTTCTTCCATAGCTCCGGTATCCTTTTTATCCATACAAACTCCTTCATTTTTTCCCGGGCATCTTCTACAGGTGAGCCAAAGTACACTTTGCCACCAGCTATGGAATCCTTAACGCCGCTTTGCGCATAAATAATGGCATCGTTTCCAATCGTAAGCGTTTTGCTTACCCCCACCTGTCCCCAAAGTATTACGTTGTCACCAATAGTAGTAGCACCGGCAATACCAACCTGCGCAGCAAAAAGACAATTTTTTCCGATAATGCTATCGTGCCCGATATGCACCATGTTGTCCATTTTGGTACCAGCGCCTATAATGGTGTCGGAGCTTACTCCCCGGTCGATGGTACAGCCTGCTCCCAGCTCAACGGCATCTTCGATTATTACGCGCCCGCCGCTATTCATACGTTTGTAATGCACCGGCCGGTCGGTTTTTTTATTATAATAAAATGCATCGCTCCCGATTACTGTACCTGCCTGTATCACTACATCGTCACCAATAATACAATAATCCATTATGGCTACATTGGGATAAATGATGCAATTACGCCCGATCTGCACGTGATTGCCGATATAAGCGTTTGGCATCACTACAGTGCCTTCACCAATAACTGCAGTATCGCTTATGCTTTTCATTGAAGGATTGAAGGGACGAAAATGACGTACAACAGCCTGGTATGCCTCAAAAGGATCTTTTACAATCAGCAGGGCTTTCCCTTCGGGAATATCAACACGTTTATTAATAATGATAAAACTGGCAGCCGAGTTGATGCATTTATCATAGTATTTGGGATGATCTACAAATACCAGATCGCCTTCCTCCACTTTATGAATTTCATTGATGCCTGTTGCTGATGCATTGATATTCCCAACCAATTCTGCATTGATCATAAGGGCAATGTCTTTAAGCGGAACAGCACGTTCAAAACGCATAAACTTAAATTTTGGCAAAGGTAATAAAGCGTTGACTGGACACTGAAGTAAACAAAAAGTCAGGTTTTCAGTGTTTTTCGTTGAATTGCATCAAAAATAAAATCGTCACTGTTTCTATTGATTAACTGAAGAAATTTTTCATCAAACATAAGCGATCACTAAGAAAATAAATGTTGTTGTTTGCATCAACAATAGAATTGCATTATGCTGAAACATTGACTGCTGCTAGGTTTCAGCGGATACGATTTTATGATGAAAACAAAATGCAATGCACTAACAACTTAAATAAGCCATTATCGATTCATAACACCGCATCATTACAACCCTGCCTTATCCACAAGGATTATTAAAATGTGAATAAAATTTTTTGGAAATATTTTTTGGTTAGGGAAAATTCTTTTTAATATTGTGTAGGGAAATTTATTTCCCGGTACTTACTAACCCATCCATATAAATGATCCCCCCGGTTTCCCGGGGGGATTTTTGTTTCAATTCATCTTTACTGACTTTCATTCATTGTGCCCTTCGTGCATCCTTCGTTTACTGAGTGATGCATTCATGTTAGGACTGTGTCGTGGATCACAAACTACACGAAGGATGCACGAAGGGCAAAATGAAATACCTCTCACTCGTGCTTATTAATAACAACAATGTCGTCGCCCTGTCCAATAACGTTATTTTCAATAATAGAACCCGAATAGGATAATTAAAATACCTTTACGCCAATTAAAAAAATCTTCATGCTGAAATCAATGACCGGTTTTGGA
>CBFGYO010000187.1:0-6844 GCA_965652975.1 uncultured Chitinophagaceae bacterium
AGAAAGTGCCGCAGGCTGGATATGAGATCCGGGGATTGGATATAGCTGGCTTTAACCGTAGTTCTTTGATAAAAAATATCGGCTTACCATTCAAGCTCGTCAAAAGTTTTTTGCAGGTAAAGAAAATAGTGAGCGAGTTTAAACCAGACGCTGCAGTTGGTGTGGGTGGCTATTCAAGTTTCCCTGTATTACGGTACGCACAGGCAAAGGGTATCCCAACCTTTATTCACGAGTCGAATGCCTTTGCAGGTAAATCAAATATCCTGCTCGGAAAAAAAGTGACGATGGTATTCGCGGGAACAGAGGGACTTGAAAAATTTTTTCCACCCAGCCGCATAATGCTTACAGGTAACCCAGTGCGGAAGACAATTACTGAAGCCGTGGTGTCACGAAGTGAAGCGCTCAGGTTTTTTGAACTAGACGAGCAAAAGAAAACAGTTCTCGTAGTGGGAGGAAGCCTTGGAGCACGCTCAATCAATGAGGCAATCGATAAAGGGTTGGACAAAATTCTACAGGCTGGAATGCAAGTGATATGGCAAACAGGAAAATCCTTTGCGGCAAGAGGTGCGGCACGCGCAGCAGAGAATAAATCGATATGGGCAAACGATTTTATTACGAAAATGGAATATGCATATGCAGCGGCTGATCTCGTAGTAGCGCGTTCTGGTGCAATGACAGTTGCTGAAATATGCATCGTGCAAAAACCAACTGTATTTGTTCCTTACCCGTTTGCGGCCGAAGATCATCAAACGGTAAATGCACAGGAACTTGTAAAGTTTAAGGCTGCACAGATGGTGAAAGATAGCGAGGCGGCTGAAAAACTGGTACCGACATTACTGGAGCTGGCTGCTGATGAAAGACAGCAGCAGAAAATGAAAGCAAACCTTGCCCTGCATACAATGAAGGATGCTGATAAAAAAATTGCCCGGGAGATATTGAAACGAATTTAAGATACGTGACTGTTGTTAATAATACTGTCCTTATGAATACCCCCTTCCGGGGGGGTTGAAAAGAGTAGACTGAATGATTGACCGACAAAAAATAGACGAGAAATTCTCTTCCCCATGGGGAAAGAGTTGGGATGCGGCCGTTTACTTTATCGGTATTGGAGGTATAGGTATGAGTGCGATTGCCCGTTTTTTTCATTCCAAAGGCGTACGGGTGAGTGGATATGATAAGACACCCACGCCTCTTACACGCGAATTGGAAGCAAGCGGTATTTCGATTCACTATACAGAGGAGGTAGAAAAGATACCGAAGGACGTGGAACTGGTGGTGTATACCCCGGCTATTCCTGCGAATCACAAAGAGCTGCTGTATTATCGGGAGAATGGTTACAAAGTGGTGAAGAGAAGTGATGTGTTGCAAATAATTACCGCGAGTTCTTTTAATATATGTATTGCCGGCACACATGGAAAGACAACGATAACAACCATGGTTGCGCACCTGCTTCGACACACAGGTTTTGGTTGCAACGCATTCCTGGGAGGCATTTCGGTAAACTATGGAACTAATTTCTGGAGTAGCGAACGAAATGTAATTGTTGTAGAAGCCGATGAATACGACAGGAGTTTCTTGAAACTGGATCCCGACATTGCTGTCATCACAGCCATGGACGCCGATCACCTGGATATTTATGGCGATGCCGAATCAGTGGAGCAGGCATTTATCGATTTCAGCAAAAAAGTGAAATCCGGCGGGATGTTGCTGAGTAAGTTTGGCCTGTCACGCGGAAAAGAATTAAATGCGTCAGTACATCAAACTTACAGCCTGCAGAATGATAGTGCCGATGTGTATGCCACAAATATCAGGATGATGAATGGAAGCTATGAGTTTGACGTGATGATGAAAGATAATATGATCGACAATGTGGTACTACATATGGGAGGAATGCACAACGTGGAGAATGTAGTGGCAGCTATAAAAGTTGCAAGTTCTTTGGGAATTGAGAATGCTAAGATTAAGTCAGCGGTCGAAGCTTTCAAAGGTGTGAAGCGCAGGTTTGAATACATCGTCAAAAACGAACAGACTGTATTTATCGATGACTATGCGCATCACCCGGAAGAACTGCGGGCATTGATCCAGGGGGCAAAATCCCTGTTTAGCGGGAAGAGGTGCACACTGGTTTTTCAACCGCATTTGTTTACCCGGACAAGAGATTTTGCAGATGATTTTGCAGAAGTGCTGGACCTGGCCGATGAAGTGTACCTGTTGCCCATCTACCCTGCGAGAGAACAGCCAATCGAAGGGGTATCAAGCAGCATGCTTAGCAGCAAAATGAAGAAGGCCGTTACTAAACTGGCCGATAAGGAGGAAGTTCTTGATTTATTAAAAGCTCAGGATAGTGAAAACGGGTTGGAGATGTTGATTACGGCAGGGGCTGGCGATATAGACACGCTCATAGAACCGATCAGGAAAATAATAGAAAACAGGAAGTGAATACAAAACAAACCATAAGAAAGATTATCATCATTGCTACCTGGTTAGCAATCGGGAGTGGTATGGTAACCCTGCTGGCAGCAGCCATGCGTCATCAAAAAAGTGATCGCTGCAGCAATTATGTGATCAGGATAAATGGTGCAAAGCAAAACTTATTCGTCCAGGAAAAGGATGTATTTAAAATACTTTCTGCTGCAACCAAAGGTGCTGTAAAAGGCCAGTCACGCACCGCTTTTGACCTGATGAAGATGGAACAGCAACTCGAAAAGAATGTATGGGTGAAGGATGCCGAACTCTATTTTGACAATAAAGATGTATTACATGTAAATATCACAGAGCGTGAACCAGTAGCCCGAATCTTTACAATAACTGGCAAAACCTGGTATATCGATCAGGAAGAAAAACAAATGCCACTATCCGATAACCTTAGTGCTGATGTACCAGTAATTACTGGTTTCCCGGTGAAGAAAGTAATTTCCAATAGGGACAAAGATTTCCTGCACGCCATTCGCCTTGTTGCTGAATATGTAAACAACAATCCTTTTTGGAAGGCACAAGTAGCACAAATAGACATCAACGCAGAACGTGAGCTGGAAATGATACCTGTGGTAGGCAATCATATCGTAAAACTCGGAAAACCGGAGAATATTGAGATCAAGTTTAACCGGCTATTTACATTCTATAAACAGGTATTAAGTAAAACAGGATTTAATAAGTACCAGTCAATCGATGTACAGTTTGCAGGACAGGTGGTTGGGGTAAAAGGGAATGTTTCCAAAGTGGATTCAGTACAGCTAAGAAGAAATGTCGAAAAGTTATTGCAACTGGCCCGCGCAATGCAACAGGACACTTTGATTCCGGTGGCACCCGTAATCGCTAGGCCATCAGTCGAAGCAGCAACAGTGGAGAGTAGTGAAATGGTTTCACCAGCGCCTGGAGCAGAAAAAGAAATGCAGGCAACTAAGATCAACCCGGTGCCAGCAAATAATGTTCGACCAAAAGCGGTAATGCCCAGGAGGGAGTAGCAGCCAGGTAAAAATGACATTTAAAACTTTCGAATAAAACAACAACTAAAAACTACATTATGAATTACGAACAACCCATTATTGTCGGTCTGGATATTGGGACAACCAAGATCGCAGTCATTGCCGGCCGTAAAAATGAATATGGCAAGCTGGAGATCCTGGGTTTTGGCAAGGCTAATTCAAACGGTGTGAAGCATGGCCAGGTACTTAATATCGACGAAACGATCAAGGCTATCAAGACCGCACTGGAAAACTGCTTTGCCTCCAACCCCAATCTTGAAGTAAACGAAGTATATGTAGGCATTGCCGGTCATCATATCAAAAGTTTGCAAACAAGAGGGGATATCGTTCGTCAAAAAACAGATGAAGAGATCACCCAACGGGAAATAGATCAACTGATCGACGATCAGTATAAAACATATATTCCTGCAGGCGACCAGATTATTGATGTGATACCACAGGAGTTTACCGTCGACAATTTTCAAAATATTCCCAACCCTATCGGTTATGGGGGAGTGAAGATCGGCGCCAATTTTCACATTATCACGGGCGATAAAAATGCGATACGAAACATTAATCGTAGCGTTGAAAAATCGGGACTACATACAAAAGACCTGGTATTGCAACCACTCGCTTCTTCTTCGGCTGTAATGGGCCAGGAAGATCTTGAAGCTGGCGTAGCGATCGTGGATATTGGTGGCGGAACAACCGACCTCGCCGTTTTTTATGAAGGGATTTTAAAACATACTGCCGTTATCCCATTTGCAGGAGAGAATATCACCAATGATATTAAAACTGGTCTCGGGGTGTTGAAAACACAGGCAGAGGCAATGAAAGTACAATTTGGCTCTGCACTGGCAAATGAGGCCAAGGCTAATGCCTACATCACCATACCAGGTCTTCGTGGTATGCCTGCCAAAGAAATCAGTGTAAAAAACCTGGCCAATATCATACAGGCTCGCATGAGCGAGATCATGGATTTTGTAACCTATCATTTGAAGCAGGTGGGATTGGATAATAAAGCCTTGAATGGTGGTGTAGTATTGACAGGCGGTGGTTCACAGTTGCGTCACCTTATACAGTTGACAGAATATGTAACAGGATTGCCTGCAAGAATCGGGTTCCCAAATGAACATCTCGCAGCAGGACATATTGAAGAGCTTGCCAAACCTACATATTCAACCTGTATAGGCCTTATTTTAAAAGGCTATGATGATTATGAGCACAACCGTAAACAATTCGAAAAGGAATACAGGAAGGTGGAAGTACCTGATGGACTAAAGAAGAACAATGAAGAAGAAGTGCTGGCCGATGTAGATGAATCGGTGAGTGAGGAAAAGGTGAAACAACGCAGGGGGCTAAGCAATTTCTGGGGCAAATTCAAAGACGGGATCATTGATTTATTTAAGGAAGAAGAAGACAAACACCTGTAACCGTGCGCATACCTGTAATATCTTTTCAATAAAAACTCTATAACCTTATTAATAATGGTCGACCGTGCTGATGAGGACGACCCTAAATTCAAACACTATGATACATTTTGATCTGCCAAAAGAAAAATCATCTATCCTGAAAGTAATCGGCGTAGGTGGTGGTGGTGGAAATGCGGTGAACCATATGTTCAGCCAGCAGATTGACGGTGTCAATTTTATTATTTGCAATACCGACGCGCAAGCCCTTGCCAATAGTGGCATTCCCAACCGTGTGCAACTGGGGCCACACCTTACCCAGGGTCTTGGAGCAGGTGCTAATCCAGACATCGGCCGCCAGGCAACTGAAGAATCGCTGGAAGAGATCAAACGCATACTGGAAGTAAATACCAAGATGGCGTTTATTACAGCGGGCATGGGTGGCGGCACCGGTACAGGTGGAGCTCCCATCATCGCTAAAATTTGTAAGGACCTGGGAATACTCACCGTTGGTATTGTAACCACACCCTTTGCATACGAAGGTAAAAAGCGTCAGCAACAGGCAGAAGATGGTATCAAAATTTTGAAAGGATATGTCGACACGTTACTCGTAATAAGTAATGATAAGCTGCGCCACCAGTTTGGCAACCTGAAAATGCGTGAAGCTTTTGAAAAAGCGGATAACGTGTTGGCAACGGCAGCAAAATGTATCACTGATGTGATCAATAGTACAGGCCAGATAAATGTTGACTTTGCAGACGTGTGCACAGTAATGCGTAACGGGGGGGTTGCTATACTTGGAAATGCAGAGGCCGCTGGCGAAAACCGCGCTCACAAAGCAATCGAAGAGGCATTGAATTCGCCCCTGTTGAACGATAATGATATCCGCGGTGCCAAATGGATTCTTATTAATATCAATTCATCGGAGGGTCAGCATGAGTTTACTATGGATGAAGTAGAAGTAATACAAAGCTACCTGCTAAGCCAGGCAGGAGAGGGTACCGACGTGATTCTCGGTATGGGCTATGATAATACTTTAAATGATAAATTGGGCATCACGCTCATTGCTACAGGTTTTGAACACAAGGATCCATTTGCAAAGCCGGTACCTAAAAAAGAAACACCAAAGGTGGAGGAAAAGATCGTGATGACTTTACGTCACCTTGCGGAAGAACAGCAGTTGAAGGCAGCTTCCAAAGCCGAAGAAAAAAAGATGCAGGAAGAAGCAAAGATTGAAGTAGCAGAAGCCAGGGAAGAAGTGAAGGTAGACCTGCTTGCCCCACGGCTGGTAGAGGACATTCCTTTGATAGATGCTCCAATGCCCACGATGTATGATATGATCGACATTGAAAGTATCAAAGAAGAAGAACCAAAGATCATTCACTTCACACTTGCACCGGAGGAAAAAATACTTAGTAATACTACGGTAAAAAGTGACAGTACAATTACTGTTGAAAAAAAGGTTAGCATAGAAAAAACTGATAGTATAAATTCGGGGTCACATCCGGGATTCAACGGATCTCAAACCTTATCACCGAACATCAAGGAAAAAGATGCTGAGCTAATCCTTAGCATTAAAGATAGTACTAGTACAACCAGCCCGTTGCCTGCAGCTGCGGGAGGTTATTTGGCCAGACCGTCCAATATCTACGCAGAATCAAAACCAGAGGCGAACACCTCAAAAACTTCTGCTGAAGAGCCGGTCCCGCCACACACCATTGCCAGCAAAGAAGAGGACGAACTCCTTGAATTGCAAATGCAAATCGTGGAAAGGGATGACATTCCTGCGGCGGATGCGCCTATGGCCCATCAAGCTCAACCACCTTTGACCACCGAAGTTGAGGATCCAGCGATGCTGGACGAAACAGAGGAACAAAAACGTAGGGCATCTGAACGGTTACAGAAATTGCGTAATCTGTCGTTCAACGTTAACGCAAACGACCCGAATAATGAGTTTGAAACCGTGCCGGC
>CBFGYO010000188.1:0-6781 GCA_965652975.1 uncultured Chitinophagaceae bacterium
GGAGCATAGAAGCATAGATTGCACATAGGAATATCCTTATTCCATTTTAAAATGTCTATGTTATGCTTATGCTTCTATGCTCCTATGTGGTAAAAAGCCAATAAGGACAACCTCCAATCCGGCATTACAGCACTTGTGATTATCTTTGCTTTATGCAATTTTCTTCCTCTTTATTGGAAAATGCAGTCAACGAATTTGCGAAGCTTCCCGGCATTGGGAAGAAGACCGCTTTGCGCCTGGTGCTTCACCTGTTGAAACAGGAGACGTCGGATGTAGGTCATTTTAGTGAGACCATTGCGAGGATGCGCAGCGAGATCAAGTTTTGCCAGCGCTGCTTCAATGTTGCTGATGCAGACATCTGTTCGATATGTGGCAATTCGATGCGTAAGCAGGATATCGTTTGCGTGGTTGAAAGCATTCGCGATGTCATCGCCATAGAAAGTACGCAGCAGTTCAATGGCGTTTACCATGTATTAGGAGGCGTAATCTCACCTCTTGATGGTATCGGGCCGGGGCAATTGAATATTGAGTCGCTGGTACAGCGAACGCAAAAGGAATCCATTTCCGAGCTCATTTTTGCATTGAATCCCAATATACAGGGCGATACTACCATTTATTATATACAAAAGAAACTCCAGGACCAGCCTATCCGCATTACTACCATTGCACGCGGTATTGCCTTTGGTGGCGAACTGGAATATGCTGATGAAATGACCCTCGGAAGAAGCCTTCAGAACCGCCTGCCGGTAGACCGTTACGTGGGCTAAGAACCATATATTAGCCGCCAGCCCTTCTTTGTTATTAACGATAGTTATAGTAGTTTTGTGCCTCCAGGCGGATTTGTTTATTGTTCGGCCTGCTGAAAAAACTGAACTAATAAACGTCAACGAAACTTCACTACGGTTTCCCAGCGTTTATATGGTTTGATTAAGCAAGCAACGCCTGCCGATGCGTTTATACCCACATGGTGTAAATGCAGGTTTAACTTCTAAAACATCGACTATGGACATCAGGCAAGAACTCGAAAAAAGAATCCTCGTTATCGATGGCGCAATGGGCACCATGATCCAGCGTTACAAATTAGTGGAAGCTGATTATCGCGGCGAGCGTTTTAAGGATTGGCATACCGATGTAAAGGGTAATAACGACCTGCTGTGCATCACGCAACCGCAAATCGTTACCGAAATTCACAAGCAATACCTCGATGCCGGTGCCGACATCATTGAAACAAATACTTTCAGCAGCACTTCTATTGCGATGGCCGATTATGAAATGCAATCGCTGGCATACGAACTTAACGTGGCAGCCGCCCGTTGTGCGCGCGAAGCTATTCGCCAGTCAGGCAAGCAGGCCTGGGTGGCAGGAGCCATCGGTCCATTGAATAAAACGCTTTCCCTCTCCCCCGATGTAAACAACCCGGGCTACCGTGCCGTTACCTTCGACGAAGTGGTGGATGCATACTACGAACAGGTAAAAGGCCTGGTAGATGGTGGCGTTGATCTCTTACTGATCGAAACCATTTTCGATACGTTGAACGCGAAAGGCGCTATCTATGCTATTAAAAAATATTTTCGCGATACGAATAAAGCGGCATTGCCGGTGATGATCAGTGGTACTATTACCGATGCTTCGGGTAGAACATTGAGCGGGCAAACGCTGGAAGCGTTTTATACTTCCGTAATGCATGCCAAACCATTAAGTATCGGACTCAATTGCGCGTTGGGTGCAAAGGAAATGCGTCCACATATTGAAGAGCTTTCTCAAATAGCATCCTGCTTTGTATCCGCATATCCTAATGCAGGACTGCCAAATGCTATGGGAGAATACGACGAACACCCGGAAGACACTGCACACTATCTCGAAGACTGGGCGAAAGAAGGATTTGTAAATATTGTAGGTGGTTGCTGTGGTACTACACCGGAACATATTCGCCATATAGCTGACTACGTTAAAACTATCAGGCCAAGGGTATTGCCGGTAGTAGAAAAAGAACTTGTATGACGGGCCCGGTATGGCTGATCATATTATCGATACTCATACTTATCATTAATAACTTTTCATTACTAAGGAAGTTGTTTGTAAAAAAGGATTTATAAATGCAGGAGACAGTTATTATCAAGCCTTACCTCAGGTTAGCGGGGCTTGAACCACTCGTTGTGCGGCCGGAAACAAATTTTCTAAATGTAGGGGAGAGAACAAACGTTACAGGCTCTAAAAAATTTGCCCGCCTCATCCGCGAGAATAAATATGAAGAAGCACTGAGTGTTGCCCGGCAGCAGGTAGAAAACGGTGCGCAGGTGCTGGACGTGAATATGGATGACGCTTTGCTGGATGGTGTAAAAGCGATGACCACTTTCCTTAACCTGTTGCAAAGCGAGCCTGATATTGCCAAAATCCCCATCATGATCGACAGCTCCAAGTTTTCGATCATCGAAGCCGGGTTGAAATGCGTGCAGGGAAAATGCATTGTGAATTCGATATCAATGAAAGAAGGTGAAGAAAAATTCATTGAGCAGGCCATCATTTGCCAGAGCTACGGCGCATCGGTGATCGTGATGGCTTTTGACGAGCAGGGACAGGCAGATACAAAGGACCGCAAAGTGGAAATCTGTCACCGCGCCTATAAAATTCTTACCGAACAGGTTGGCTACGATCCGCAGGATATCATTTTCGATCCGAATATTTTCGCGATTGCAACAGGCCTCGAAGAGCATAACAACTATGGCGTTGATTTTATCGAAGCCACACGTGAAATCAAGAGAAGAATGCCGCTTACCAAGGTAAGTGGTGGTGTAAGTAACCTTTCCTTTTCATTCCGGGGCAATGACCACGTGCGTGAAGCCATGCATTCCGTATTCCTGTTTTATGCAATCAAAGCCGGCATGGATATGGGAATTGTCAACGCCGGCCAGTTGGTAGTGTATGATGAAATAGAACCAGGCCTGCGCAAATTGTGTGAAGATGTGATCCTGAATCGTAACAATGATAATAACGAAGCCACGGAAAAGCTGATCGCCTTTGCAGAAACGGTGAAGGCGAAGGGAAAAGAAGAGATAAAAGACGAGGCCTGGCGCAACAATACCGTTGAAGAACGATTGAAACATGCACTGGTAAACGGCATCACCGATTATATCGATATCGACACAGAAGAAGCAAGGCAGAAATATGCCCGTCCACTCGAAGTGATCGAAGGACCACTGATGGCGGGAATGGATGTAGTAGGCGACCTCTTTGGTGCCGGAAAAATGTTTTTACCACAGGTTGTAAAGAGCGCACGGGTAATGAAAAAAAGCGTTGCCATCCTTACACCATATATCGAAGCAGAAAAAGAAGTATTAAGAAAAGCGCACCTGGCTGCAGGCACCATATCGGAGGAAAGTGCGGGCGCACCAAAGGTTTTATTAGCAACGGTAAAAGGTGACGTGCATGACATTGGAAAAAATATCGTGGGAGTAGTATTGGGTTGCAATGGATACGACATCATCGACCTTGGGGTAATGGTACCTGCCGATAAGATACTGGATACTGCCGTTAAAGAAAATGCTGACATTATCGGTCTTAGCGGACTTATCACACCTTCGCTCGACGAAATGGTACACGTGGCACATGAAATGAAGCGAAGGGGTATGCAACAACCGCTGTTGATCGGTGGCGCTACTACGTCGAGGATGCATACAGCAGTAAAGATCGCACCGCAGTATGATAATGGTGTGCTGCACGTACTAGACGCTTCGCGAAGTGTAACGGCAGTGAGTTCTCTGCTTAATAATGAGCAGAAAAAGACATTGCTTTCCGAAACGGGCAAGGAATATGAAGGACTGCGCACACAATTCCTGAATAAGCAAAAAAACAAATCGCTCATACCATACAGCGAAGCCGTAGTGACTAAAGAATATTTCGATTGGAAAAATTATAAACCGGTACAGCCTGCCATACAGGACGTAAAAGTGTTCAAGTCGTACGACCTGGGCACCATCGCTAAATATATCGACTGGGGTCCGTTCTTTATCGCGTGGGAAATGCCCGGACGTTTTCCTGATGTATTAACCGACAAAATTTTTGGAGCTGAAGCAACACGCATTCACCAGGATGCAAAAAAACTCCTGCAACAGGTGATCGACGAAAAATGGTTTACGGCCGATGCAGCTATCGGTTTTTGGCCAGCATTGAGCAATAATGCCGATACAATTACATTGCAAACCAATAAGGGTGAAGTAAAACTTGAAATGCTTCGCCAGCAATTGAAGAAAGCGCTCGGTCAGCCAAGCTATTCACTGGCAGACTTTGTACGGCCAAAAATGAATAACGATAAAGACGATACGACCGACTATATGGGTGCCTTTGCTGTTACCATCCATGGCGCAAAAAAACATGTTGAGAAATTCGCTGCGCAACATGATGAGTACAACAAGATCATGGTACAGATACTCGCCGACCGTATGGTGGAAGCTTTTGCAGAATGCCTGCACCAGCAAACGCGGAAAGAATTCTGGGGCTATGAAAAAACGGAAACACTAACTAATGAACAACTAATAAGAGAGGAATATAAAGGTATTCGCCCGGCGCCAGGATATCCGGCATGCCCTGATCATACGGAAAAGATCAAGTTGTTTGAGTTGCTAAATGCAACAGAAAACATTGGTGTCGAACTCACGGAAAGTCTTGCTATGAACCCGCCGGCCTCTGTATGTGGCTGGTATATAGCACACCCCGATAGTCATTACTTTGGGCTAGGAAAAATCCAAAGGGATCAGCTAGTTGACTATGCAAATCGGAAAGGGATGAGTTTGGAAGATGCAGAACGTTGGTTGCGACCAGTATTAGAATGAGTGACCCAATTTCTCGCGGCGTTCGCGGCGAAATCGCAGCGATCGCCGCGAGAAACATCTCTCGAATAATGTCACGCGTTGTAAGCCGTAGTATACCTGAATTTCAACCAAATCATTATCAACGAGAATACCAGCAGGATGGAATTGGTAATTATGATCACCCAGTTAGTTTGAGGAAGCAAAGCTCCATACGCAATCCACATCACCTCATTCACCGCTGCAATTACGAACATCGCCAATGAAATATCCTTAGCAGATTTTTCCCTCCATGTTTTTATCACCTGCGGCAAAAAAGTAAGTGTGGTAATAAACCCTGCGACAGAGCCGAGTACATCAACAAATTGAACATTCATAACAGTTGAGTTTGGGTTGGTGGTAAATCGGTCCGTGTTATTTAATTTCCATAAAGCTAATAGCAAATCCACCTCCGGCCGCCATTTTTAGTGTAAGGGATTTGTTGTCGCTTCCTGAAATAGTTTGCTTTTCGATTGTGTAAGCTTCCGGGTTGTTTTGCCAGTGTGCATCATCCGCATCGCGATATACTACTACCTGGTAGCGTTTATTCTTAGCTAAAAAATCAGTATTAACTGTGAAGCTGCGTTCATTTTCATCGGTGATGCCACCCACAAACCAGTCGCCCTTACCTTTTGCCTTTCTCGCCATTACAATAAAGTCGCCGGGCTCCGCATCCAGCACCCTGCTTTCATCCCAATCTACTGCCACATCTTTTATAAATTGGAATGCATCCATCCGCTGGGCATAGTTTTCCGGCAGATCGGCTGCCATTTGAAGAGGACTATACATCGTAACATATAATGCTAATTGCTTTGCCAGCGTGGTATGCACCTGCTCCTTTTTTTCAGCATTGTAATGACTCATTTTTATTTTGAAGATACCAGGTGTATAATCCATCGGTCCTCCCATAAGGCGGGTAAATGGAAGGATGGTTTCATGATCGGGAGGATTGCCTACGCTCCATGCATTGAATTCATTGCCTCT
Organism: uncultured Chitinophagaceae bacterium; assembly: GCA_965652975.1. GTDB lineage: Bacteria > Bacteroidota > Bacteroidia > Chitinophagales > Chitinophagaceae > CADEDV01. Next base: position 5,829 of record CBFGYO010000188.1, read on the forward strand.
AGCCGCTTCACTGGCGATCCAGTTGGGATAAGTGCGGTGCAACCCGGTAAGGCGAACCGACTCATGCATGTCCACCATTATTTTATACTTGCCAGTCGCCTTTGCAACACGTTCGTAATGGCGAACCATCCATTGTCCATCATGATGTTCACCACGTGGAATAATTCGACCCACGTACCCTGTTTTCACAGAATTGTATCCATTATTCCTCATGAATTTATAAGCAGTGTCCATCCAGCGTTCATAATTCGTTACCGATCCGGATGTTTCATGATGCATGATTATTTTTACACCTTTTGCTTTGGCATAAGCGCTCAGTTCTTTTACATTGAAATCAGGGTAAGGTGTTACAAAATCGAATACATCTTCTTTCCATTGGCCAAACCAGTCTTCCCAACCCGTGTTCCATCCTTCTACCAATACTCCACCGAAACCATTTTTAGCAGCGAAATCGATATACCGTTTTACATTGGCAGTGTTGGCACCATGGGGAACCTTCGTTGCCTGCTGCGATCCTACCTGTCCGCCACTATAGTCCCAGCTTGCTTTGCCCACATGCATTTCCCACCACACTCCTACAAACTTTTGTGGTTTTATCCACGACACGTCTGTGAGTTTGGCAGGTTCATTCAGGTTGAGGATCATTCTCGATGAAAGTATCTCGCCAGCCTTATCGCTGATGATAATGGTGCGCCATGGGGTAACGGCGGGTGCCTGCAAGTATGCTTTGTTGCCCACGGCATCTGGCACCAGGTGGCTGGTGAATGTAAAAGTCGCTTTATCCAGTACGAGATTCATCGCCGAATAGTTCACCAGTGCAGCTTCATGAATATTGATATACAAACCATCGGCGGTCTTCATCATTAATGGAGTTTGTACCGCATTCTTGTTGAAAAAAGTCTTGGCGTGAATTTCCTGTGCTGCACCGCCGCCGGTTGCATCTACCTGGCTGA
>CBFGYO010000189.1:0-6747 GCA_965652975.1 uncultured Chitinophagaceae bacterium
GGTAGCATTATTTGCTGTTTTTAACATCCAGCTTTATAGATAATTCATCTAACTGCTTTGAATCTATTGTCGCCGGCGCATCCAGCATTACATCCCTTCCCGCATTATTTTTAGGAAATGCGATAAAGTCGCGTATGCTTTCACTTCCACCCAGGATTGCACACAAGCGGTCGAAACCGAATGCGATGCCACCATGCGGTGGCGCGCCAAATTCAAATGCTCCCAACAGGAAACCAAATTTGTGCAATTGTTCTTCTTTTGTCATACCCAGTGCCGCAAACATTTTTTCCTGCAATTCCCGCTGGTAGATACGTATTGAACCACCGCCAATTTCGTTTCCATTCAAAACCATGTCGTATGCATTGGCCTTGATATTCGCATATGGATGTTGAAGGTAATTGGCCGCATCAGTAATCGACGGGTCATTATTGATCATTGTTTCTATATCCGAAGGCTTGGGCGAAGTAAAGGGATGATGCCTGGCTACCCAACGATTATCTTCTTCGGCATATTCAAATAACGGGAAATCCAGCACCCACACCAACTTGAATTCTGTCGACTTTCTCAATCCAAGTCGTTCAGCCATTTCCAGGCGTAGCTCACTGGCTGCTTTCCTTGTTCTTTCTTCATTACCCGCCACTATCAGAATAAGATCGCCAGCTTTTGCATTGCAGGCTGCGGCAATAGCCTTTAACCTGTCTTCACTGTAAAATTTATCTACGCTGCTCTTAAAAGTCCCATCAGGATTGCATTTAATAAAAACCAATCCCTTCATTCCGATCTGCGGACGCTTCACCCATTCCGTCAGTTCATCCGTTTGCTTACGGCTATATTCACTGCAACCAGGTATGGCGATTGCCAATACGGTTTCGGCTTCGTCGAAAACTTTAAAGCCGGCATTATCAATTAACTCCGAACTATCTTTCTTTTCGCGATATACCGATGCAGGTTTTTTGAGGTTGAGCAGTTTTATATCAAAACGTATGTCCGGTTTGTCATTACCGAAGTTCCACATTGCATCTTCCCAGGTCATTCGTTCTACCTTGTCTGTATAATCAATATTTTTTACTTCTTTGAATATTGACTTTATCATGCCTTCAAACATGTCGATGATGTCTTCCTGTTCCACGAAAGCCATTTCGCAGTCGATCTGCGTAAATTCCGGTTGGCGGTCGGCGCGAAGGTCTTCATCACGAAAGCATTTTACGATCTGGAAATACCGGTCATAACCGCTCACCATTAGTAGCTGCTTGAAAGTTTGTGGCGATTGTGGCAGGGCATAAAATTGACCGGCATTCATCCGAGAAGGCACTACAAAATCGCGGGCTCCTTCTGGAGTAGATTTTATCAGGAATGGCGTTTCAATATCCATGAAACCGTGGCTATGTAAATAGTTCCTCGCGGCGCGGTTAACTGCATAACGGAGTTCTATATTTTTTTTCACCGCATTTCTCCTGAGATCGAGAAAACGGTACTTCATACGCAGGTCATCCCCGCCATCCGTATCGTCCTGGATGGTGAAAGGGGGTACTGCTGATTTATTTAGCAGTTTGAAACTCGAAACAAGTAGTTCAATATCACCCGTTGGAATGTTTGGATTTTTATTGCTTCTTTCATTCACTTTTCCAGTAACCTGCAAAACAAATTCGCGTCCCGGCGGATTTTCGTCCAGTTGTTTATTCAGTTCTTCTCCAAACAGCAATTGTACAAGGCCATAGCGGTCGCGGAGATCCACAAACGTAATAGCTCCAAATTTTCGTACGGTTTGCACCCAGCCGGCTAACGTTACTTCCTTACCGGCATCGCCTATCCTTAACTCCCCACAAGTATGTGTTCTGTACATGAGATCTGAATCTTAATAGATTATTGGCCTTTTTTTAATTGCCGGCTGCCGGTTAAGGGCCTAACCGGGCCTTGTAAAGCTCGCAAAGATAGGGAAAGGCAACCCCATTTTTCCGGCACCGCAGCAACACATATATTTGGAATTATACGAATGTCAGGACTGGTAGACAAAATAGTATCCCGGCTATTTAAGACAAATAGCAGGCAACCTCATCCGTTGGATCCGGATGAGGAGTCAATAAGGCAATCGGTGGTTGGATACATGGAGTTGATTGGGCGGTACATCCCATATTTCCAATTGCTGTCTGATGCGGAAAAGCTGCGGTTTGTTGCGCGCACATGGCATTTCAGGCAGAGTAAGTCCTTTCACTTCTTAAATATGGAAGAACAAGCGGATATACCAATCCTGCTGAGTGCCGCGGCTGTTCAAATTACCTTTGGACTCACCCGTTACAAGCTGCCCTTTTTCAAGAAAATTTATGTTATGCCGGATGCCTACCTGTACCAGGAAAAGGCTCCTCCCTATATAGGCCACGTTTCGTCAAAAGGTATCTTTATTTCCTGGAAACATTTCTTACAGGGCTACGCTGATAGCACCGATAATGTCAATGTAGCAATCCATGAAATGGCACATGCTTTGTCCTACGACAATTTTGTAGATGTAACAGGTGTCGACTGGGAGTTCAGGCAGGATTTTGCAAAGTTTCCCGCGCTTTTTGGTCCGGCGATAGCCGACCTTATTGTAAATAAACGTTGTTATCTGCGACCATATGCCTACACTAATTTGCAGGAGTTTTGGGCTGTAAGCGTGGAAGCCTTTTTTGAGAATCCAATTGGTTTGAAAGATAATATGCCCCGTCTGTATGCCGTTATAGTAGAAATACTTAACCAGGACCTACAAGCCCGCCACCGGATAAATACCGCAATTTGACAACCTTAAGGTTGCAAATTGGAAATCCATGGAGTATATTTAGCAATCCGAACCGTACACTATGCACTCTTTTTGGCGTAAACTGAATGGCATGTTTGCCCGTGGGCCTGAACCGCCTTCCACCAGCAATCACACTCCTGATGTTAACAGCATCACGGATGAGATTTTTAATAATTACTCTTTTATCATTGGTAGCGTTTTCACGTACTTTAATGATCTCCCAACTGAGCAAAAGCAACGATTTGTAAATCGCGCATACCAGTTTCGCGCTGGAAAGAAATTTCATTTCATTGGTTTGGAAAATAATGAAGACACAGCCATCCTGGTTAGCTCTTCTGCAGTACAGGTAACGTTTGGTCTCAATAATTACCTGCTCTCTCATTTTAAAGATATTTATGTACTCGCCGATGCATACCATATGGATGATGACGAGGAATTGTATATCGGCCATGTTGCACCTGAAGGAATTTACCTTTCATGGAAACATTTTTTGTATGGTTATTCCCAAAAGAAAGATAACATCAATGTAGCCGTACACGAGATGGCACATGCGCTTTTGTACAACAACTTCTTTGCGCAATATGGTATCGATTCACATTTCCGGCTCAATTATGAAAAGTTTTCAAATAGTACCGGTCCCATACTTGCCGATGTAATCACCAACCGACGCAGTTATTTAAGGAGCTATGCATTCAGCAATCTCCACGAATTCTGGGCCGTAAGTGTAGAAGCTTTTTTTGAAAACCCAAAAGGGCTTAAAGACAATATGCCGGACCTGTATGATGCACTTTGTCGTGTATTGAACCAGGATCCAATGACCACCACCAAAATTCTTAAATCCGAACCATGATAACTCTTACCATCATTTATCTCTACCGCCGTTATTTCATGAAAAAGAAAAAAGTGCCAGTACCAGTTACAGTGTAGCTGTTGCGCTTTCTTTTCGTTCACGTGGCTTTTGCACTGTATAATAATACAGCAGGATCATGCTGCCCATTAGGAAAGGAATTAGCGCCAGGTGCTTGCCAGTAATCCAGTGCCATACTACCATGGTATCGAAGCCAAAGAATTCGCTGATCATCCAATAAGAGTTAGCGCTGATCCAAAAGGCTACTGCCAGGTTATGTGCCAGCTCTGCTTTGATATTCCTCGTTCGCCAGGCTATTAAAATAGCAATGGTAAGCGTAGGTACCACCATGGCGATACCCAGCGTTTTCCAGATCATGCACCAACTGATATCTTTTACCAGCCAGAATACAATATGCATGTTTTCCATCCGCCGATATTTTGCCGGTATGGCGTAGGTGGTGTCGATGGTGTCAATAGATTGATTCATTATTTGAAATATTATCCCTGATCAGGAGTGTTTACCCAGTATTCTCGAAAAACGACGGACATCCGCTTCGGCACTAATTTCTTTACTATAAAGTAAATGATCTGTCAATTGTTTTGCAAAATAAGGCGCAAGCGAACACCCTTTTGTACCCATACCATTTAGTATTCCGATATTTTTATGGTGTGGATGCATTCCAACAAAAGGACGACGCTCAAGGGTAGCAGGGCGTATCGACGCCAGGTGATCGACAACTTTATATGGCACCTTTAGCCATTCTTTCAACACTGCTTCTGCATTTTTTCTAAATGCTGGTGAAGGATCCGGGTTGTCAAACTCCCATTGATAAATGGATCCCAGCCAAAAAAGATCTTTCCCCGCCAGTGGCGAGAGCGTCATATTTTTTTTATAGATATGCTGGTCGGGCAAATCCGGAATTTCTACTATCAACGCCTCACCTTTATTGGGTGCAAATGGAAGTAATTCAAAATAAGGATTTTCAAAACTGCCGGCGCCATCGCAGAAGATAATTGCTGACGCAGTAATGTCTTTATAAGTTATTCCGGGTTCATTAACTACTAATTCCTGCATATCAAATTTTTCTTCCAGCAACAGCTTTTCGTTCACGAGGTATTGCCGCCATGCAGGAAGTAATGTCTCCAGGTGTACGAGATAAGCGGGCCTTATTTCACCACATCCAAATTCGTATTGGAAATAGGGGTTGAACTGGTTTTGTTCCGGGTAAGTATGTACATACTGGTCGTTTTCTTCGATTCTTTTTACGAATGATTCCCGCATAAAAGGATTGGGAAAAAAATCGATCACGCTCTTCGGTGAAATAGGATCGATCGCTAATTGGCGACCGATATCGGCATACGCTTTTGCCGCATAGGGAAGTATTTCTCCCGCCAGCCATACGGTAACCATACGGCGACCAGTAACCGGGTTGATGATACCCGCTGCCACGCGGGAAGAGCTGTAGGGTTGGAAGTCATCCATTACCAGGAAACTTTTTCCTTCCTGCATTAAACAATAGCTAAGAAAAGTGCCGGATATGCCTTGTCCAATTACCAGGTAGTCCACATTCATTAAGCAAAAATAGGTGTGTGGACATTATGCGTGATGGAACTCTTAGTCGTTTTTGTATAAAGTGAAAGCTTTGTCGGGGCTCACCAGTTTTTTCCGATCCGTTGTCAATATTACATTTTGAAAAAAGCCCTGTCGGGTTTGTTCATACAGTGTAATGCGATGCTGGCTATTGGAGCTGGTTGCGCCAGGTGTACTAAGCCATTGATAGGGAAGGTATCCATAAAAATGAAATTCGAGTGTATCGGTATTAACGAAGTCCTCGGCAAAAAAGGAAATGACATTGCTCTTATGCAGCTTCGTGCGATTGGCAGGAAATCGGATAAGGCGAATAGGTACGGGGTCGCCATATTGATTCCAGAAACTAAAAGAAGTAATATCCGTTTTGTGCGTAACAGAATCCTTAGCCTGTCGGGCAAATTCTCCACTCTCGCCGGTAAAACTATTCAGGATAAGTTGATCATTATTCAATTGCCACCTGCCACTTGTATGATAATTCAGGTCAGTGGAGTCGGGAAAAAATAGCGGTCCGGGTTCTTCGAAATTTTTTACGAATTCAAAAGTTTTATCCTTGTTCAAAACAAGTTTTGTACGGGAAGGGCTTTTAAGCCGGTAGGTGCCGGCAATATTGTGTTCTGTAACCTTGCAGGAGCAGATGATAAATGCTAGCAGTATGGCGGTGGAAAACCATTTCATAGTTGGGTGCGAAGATAAGAGCTGGGAGCTTAAAAGAGAAAAGGGGTAAAAGAGAGCTTTTCTAAATTCGTTGTAGCCCTCTTTTGCCCTTTTTCTCTTTCCAGCTCTTAGTTAAAATTTGGATCAATTTGAGTTGGGATATCGAAAGGAAGTCTTCATTCGCTTTTTTTACCACATAGGATCATAGACATATAGATCATCATAGAAAACTCGTTTTTTTGGTTTAGCAGAAATATATCTGAGGGGGTTAATGAACCGATTAGCCCTGTGTACTATGTTGATCTATATGTCAATGATACTATGTGGTAAAAATCGAAATTTAAACTCTCCCACATCACTTATTCGACATTCACCCTTATCCCCTCACTGTGCGCACTAAATTCCGGGGCATACATACATTGAATGGATGTGATGCCGTTACTGAAATTGCCGGTATGCGTTACGAACAATGCATACTCAAATACGTATGTACCTTTTGGTAAATAATTGAAGAAAAAGTTAGTACTCGCGTCTTTCGTTGTTTCGTAATAACCAAGTCCGCCCTGCCATTTGTAACCGCTAATTACATTCACTGGTTCCATGGCAGCGGCACGCATGTCTTTCATGTGCACATACTCCATAGCGCGATCAACACGCAGTTCAATACGCACTTTGATCTTGTCGCCCACATTTAAAATCTGTCCTTCGTTTACAGGAGACAATACAGGTCCGCGATCCGTATTTTTTTCAATAAACAATTTCTTTACAAGTTTGAGTGGTGTAGCGGCAGTGCCAATCTTATCAAGGTCCTCGAAATATTGCCAGTAAGCTGCCCCCCAGGTTGTCGCTGATGCAGGAGTAGAAGCAGAATTGTTGCTAA
>CBFGYO010000190.1:0-6740 GCA_965652975.1 uncultured Chitinophagaceae bacterium
ATCATTCGTTCCGATGAAGCCACTACAATAGCTAGTGTTTTTAGTTGTTCCCCCCGATTTCTATCGGGGGGTTTGTATTTAGTGGTAGTATAATTAAATAAGATAAAAGATAAAAGTTAAAAGATAAAAGTTGCATCCAGTCGGAAACTTCGAATAGGTACAACTTTTATCTTTTAACTTTTATCTTTTATCCCTAAAGATCATCATACTTATATTTCCGCACCGTCAAATACACGTACAGACTTGCATATGCAATAGCCGCAGTGATCAACACGGCTTTAACAGGCGGTTTGCTGAAGGGCCCCTCTTGGAAGTCAGGAGTTATGAGTGAATCGGCAACCTGCAAAGGAAGAAAGTGCTGCGTGCCGGGAAGCAGGTACCAGAATAGGAGCATTAACAAAAATTCAATAAGCAGTCCGTATACGAGAAATACGATTACTGCGACACCACTTCTACGGAAAAGTGTAGCTAGCAGTAAGGCAAACATCATGTATACAAAGGTCAGTATAAATGTGTAGCCCAGCATGTCAAGCCCGCTCAAAATTGAGAACTCTGTACCGACTATTGCACACATCAACAGTGTTGCAATAATATTCATGAGGGTCACGGCTATAGCCACGCAAAGAATGAGGCCTATCTTGGTGTAAATAAATGTTTCCCTTTTCCATCCGTCGATGATATTCTGCCGGTGTGTTTTATAATTTACCTCGTTGATGAAAAGCGTGATGATGATCATGCCAGGTAAATAAAGCAGGAAACTTGTAGAGAAACATACGGTTGTCCAGATATTATCTTCTGAAAATAATTTAAATATATCAGCAGCATCGCCGCCGGTGAGGCGGCTGGTAAGCTGAGTATATATCCTGTAAAACATGTAAATGATAATAACGATACCGAGCATGTACAATATGGAAAAAACCTGGAACACCCGGTAGTTCTTTATTTTCATCCATTCTATTTGCAAATTCCTGATCATAAGAAGATATTTAAAACGTAGACTTAAGTTTATCGGTCGCTTTTGCCACCAGTAATTTCGAGGAATCTTTTTTCCAATGACTTGCGTTTGAGCGTAAGCTGCTCGAGTATTACGCCTTTTTCAAAACAGTATTTATTTACGGCACCTGGCGTTACCGCTGCATCGCATTCTACTGACAGTGATTGTTCATTGCTATAAATATGGAGGACGCCGGGCATTTGCCTTAAAATATTTTCAAGTGCCGCAAGGTTATCTGCAGCGAGTTCGAACTCAACGCTCGCTATTTTATCTTCATGGGTTGCATTCAGTACTTCGCCAACGGTGCCGACCGTTTTCAATACTCCTTTTTGAATAATTGCCACATGCGTACACACCTTCTCTACCTCATCGAGAATATGACTCGCCATAATGATCGTTTTACCCTGGCGATTCAATTCTTTCATTAGTTCCCGTATTTCCGCTATACCTGCCGGATCCAATCCGTTTGTTGGCTCATCGAAAACAAGTATATCAGGATCACCAAGCAGTGTAGACGCGATGGCTAGCCGCTGCTTCATTCCCAACGAGTAGGTACTGAACTTTGAATCTTTACGCTGGGTAAGGTTGACTCTTTCCAACACTCTTGGTATATCATCTTTTCCACGCTCTTTGATAGCCGCCGCTATCTGTAAATTTTTTTGACCGCTCAGGTAATGGTAAAAATTTGGTGTTTCAAGCAAAGTGCCGATCTGCTTACGCATTTCATTGCTGCTACCTGGCTGGCCATTCCAGTAGAAAGTACCGGCTGAAGCTTTCAGAATATCCATCACAATACCCAACATTGTTGTTTTGCCACTTCCATTCGGACCAAATATTCCAAAAACACTTCCTTTTGGTACTTCAAAAGAAACGTCGTTGAGCGCCCGCACATATCCATAGGATTTGCTGATATTCCTTATCGAGAGAACTGAACTCATAAATTAACGTTGTTTACCCGATGAAGATAATTATTTTGTCCAGTCACACACCAAAATTTGTAACAATAGTAGCATACTGTTGTTATTAAGGAGTAAACTGCATATATGGCTACTGTAATGATTACCGGCGGTACTGGAATGATCGGTTCTGCATTGACGAAATCACTTATTGACAAAGGATATAACGTAATTATTCTCACCCGGGGAAAGGAGAAAATCGTATCTGCGACAGGTGCCATGGAATATAGTAAATGGGATGTTGAAAAAGGGGAGATAGATAAGGATGCCGTGAAGCGGGCTGATTTTATTATACATCTCGCCGGTGCGGGAATTGCAGATAAACGTTGGACAAGAAGACGGAAACTTGAGATTGTAAATAGCAGGGTAGAGGGTGGTAAACTATTAGCAAAGGCATTGAAAGAATATACTAATCAGGTAAAAGCTGTAATTACTGCATCGGCTATCGGTTGGTATGGACCGGACCCGACGATTCCAAATCCACATCCATTCACGGAAACTGATCCGGCAAGCAGTGACTTTTTGGGCTCCACCTGTAAACAGTGGGAACAAAGTCTTGAGCCGGTGACAGAACTAGGCAAACGCCTGGTTAAAATTAGAACGGGCATCGTATTGAGTAAAAAGGGTGATGTGCTCGGCGAATTCAGGAAACCTTTACGGTTTGGCATTGCGACTATATTGGGAAACGGAAAGCAGGTGATGAGCTGGGTACACCTTGATGATCTTGTGCGCATTTATATTACAGCAATTGAAAACGAAAAATTGCACGGTACATATAATGCCGTTGCACCAAAGCCTGTTGCCAATAAAGAATTAGTTATTACACTGGCAAAAAAAATCAAAGGAAATTATTTTATTCCCGTGCATGTTCCATCATTTGTGTTGCGAACTGTTTTGGGACAAATGAGTATTGAAGTACTAAAGAGCGCGACAGTAAGCTCGGAAAAAATAAAGATGGCTGGATTTGTTTTTCAATTTCCAACAATAGAGGCTGCACTAAACCATATTGAGATAAAAGATAAAAACTAAAAGATAAAAGTGAGATTCAATCGGAGACTTCGACTTTCAACAACTTTTATCTTTTATCTTTTATCTATTTTAGAATCCTTTCTTCTCTTCTGGTATTTTCGGAGTTTGTTTTTGAGTAAACAATACCGCATTCACTTTTTTCGGATCGCCCTGGTAGCTCCACGTAATATTATTGATATATTTTTTGAATACAGCATTCATTTGTTCCAGCGATACTTTTTTGATATCATCTTTAATCGTGTTGGCTCTTTTCCAGTTGCCATGCACAATTTCGTTAGAGCCCAGCGCCGATGCCTGGGCATCATTCGTTTCCTGCCGGTAATATACTCCGGTCAAATATTGAGTTTTGATATTTTTCAGTTCTTCGGCAGTAAATCCTTCCGTCTTTACCTTGTCAATCAATTGTCGTGCAACAGCAATGTATTTATCCGGTTCGGTAGTTGTTACATAGATATTGGCATAGTTAGAATTACCCGCGGTAAACCATGCGCCAGGTGCATATGAAAGTCCATTCTTGCTTCTTATTTCCACGAAGTGGCGACTGCTGAAAACACGCATGGCGAGTACAAAGGCATTGAAGTCTGCTGTGCCTGGCTGCGGTCCACCCGTGATGCCCTGGATATAATTGGTTGCATTGTCTCTTTGTTGTGGTTTGAAGGTATTTGCTGCCGGAACATAGCTTTCCTTTTTTATAACCATAGGTGTACCTGCCGGTACTTTCGCAAGTAGTTCCTTCATTTTTGCTTCAAGGTCACTGCGTTCAATATCCGCTACTACCACTATTACCAACCTCGACCTTGTAAATATGGAATGCCAGTATTTCCTGGTTTCCTCGGCAGTTAATTTCGTTACCGAAGCAACGGTACCTTGCGGATCCTTTGCATAATTTTTCCCGGCAAACGCTGTTTGGCGAGCCATTTTATCGATCGCATTATCCGGATTTGATTCATTTGCCCTGATAAAATTGATTGCATCCTGTTTTATCCGGTCAAATTCCTTTGCGTCAAAACGCGGAGTTAACATTGCATCACTATACAATGGCCACACCGTGTTGAAGTCACTTTTAATACAGTTCATAGTGAATGCAGCATAATCCATCGTGGTGTTGCCACTTACCTGAGCGCTTACCCTGTCCAGTTTATCTTTATAACTGTTTTTATCATCTTTTTTTGTGCCGCATTCTGTAAGTGCATTCAATGCCAGGTTTTCAATCCCTGCTTTATCCACCGGGTAGTTTTGTACACCTCCACGCACAAAGGTTTTGATCACGACAATTTCATTCCCGCTGGGTTGCACTATTACTTTTACGCCGTTAATGTTCATGTCATATGCCTTTCCCATCTGGGCTGGCAGTGTTACCGGCAGCGCAATCAATGCCAGTATAAATAGTCTACTGAATATTTTTTGCATACACATAGTTTAGTTTTTAAAGAAACTTTCCGGTTTTAATTGTTTATTCATTTCATCATTGATGATCATACCAGCCACATAGGGTTTGCCGCTGACGTATTTTTTTATATAGTCAAGTATATTCTTACGAGTTACCTTTTGCAGATCGTCAGGATAAGCAGTAAAGTAATCAAGCGAAGTGCTACACCAGTGATAGGTAAGACTCATCGAGAGCGTGGAAGGCTTTTCTTTATTTCTTATGTAATTGCGGCGCAGGATATCTTTAGCTGTCTGCAACTGGTCGTCAGTAAAATAATCGTCCTTATCCCAGGAGTTAATCTGTCGTCTTACTTCATCATAACACTCTTTCATTTGTTTCGGGTTTGGTACTACAAACACCTGCACCGGGCCCACATATTTGTTGGTGGAGTAACTCACTCCTGCATAACTAGCCAGTCCTTTGTCGATCAGGGCCTGCTGCCATTTAGATGAATTTAAACCAACGATGGTAGAAAAAACATCTGCAGCTATTGTGGCTGCCGAATCGTTGCGATAGTCAGGTCCGTGCCACTGCATCATTATATATGGAGTTTGTGCAATGGAGGAAACGACAATATTGTGGCTGGTCTCAGTTAATGGTTTGAACTCGGGTATGGGATATTTTACATGGGGATCGAAGCCGCTATGCTGCCAATCGCCAAACACCTGCCTGGCTTTTGCAAATGCTTCTGCAGGATTAATATCTCCACAAATCACAAGAATTGAATTATTGGGGTAATAATATTTATCCTTTATCACCATCATCTTTTCGGGCGTTGCCGTATTGATGACGTCATGGTCGCCGATGGCATTTTTGCGCGTGAATAAATCGCCCCAGGTACGTTTGTTCACATCTATCCAGAGCTGGAACCCGGGATCGCTCTCACCACGCTGAAATTCTCCATCTACCACGGGTCTTTCCTTCTGCATGTCTTCCGTACGATAAATAGGATAACGGATAGCAGCATTCATGAACTTTAACCCCGCGTCGAGGCTGTCTTTGTCGAAAGTGAAATAATAATTCACGCGTTCATCTCCCGTTGTACCATTCCAGATCATGCCCAACTCTTCTGTGCGGGTGATAAACTTTTGCTGGTCCGGATAGTCTTTGTTTGCTTTAAAAAACATGTGTTCAAACAGGTGGGATAAGCCGCTGTATTCCGGCCCCTCGGTATAAGCGCCATTCTTTACCGCTATTTCGATAGTGGCAAGTGGTACTTTATGATTTTCGATAACGACCACTTCGAGACCATTATCCAGTTTCTGCCAACTATAATCTTTTGGCAACCTGGGCTGCCCGAATGCTGTGAGGCAAAGGGCAATACAGGAAGATGCAATCCAGTGTTTATACATAAACATTATTTTTATTTTAACTGTCAGGCACTTAAGTTACTGAAGAACGATGATGCAAAAAAAAATGATGCATCCTTTAGGAATTCCGGTTTTATCGGCTGATGCCCGGCAGATAAAAGCTGCGAGCTTCGAGCCTCGAGCTACGAGCAAGAAGATTAAAGCGCGAAGCTCGAGACTCGAAGCTCGAGGCCATATTAAAGGAATATTACCTAAAAGAACTTTTATCTTTTAACTTTTATCTTTTATCTGATCCCTATGATCAGGATGCCAAACACTTGTAAAATCCCCTATGATGGCTGTGTTATTATTAAAGGCAAGTTTATGAAGTGCCAAATGCAGGATATCCTTTTCTTTCACTTTCCGGTATTTGGGATGCATGGTGCCGCCATTGGAGCTGTCACCGGCACGACCGGCGGGATTATATTGATAAGGTGCATCCACCAGCGTTCCCCTGGGATACATTATGCCCGGTACGCCTTCACCGCGGATATCAAGATGGAGGGGATGTTCAAGACCAAGCGTATGCCCATATTCGTGCGCCGCAGTAGTTGAGCCCAGGTAAAGATTTTCCAGTTTGAAGTATCCACTATTGCACCCCAACCCATCCACAAAAGAAATATTGCCAAGGGCAAATTCTTCGATGCGGAAATAATTGTTACGCGGATTTGTATTTTGGAAAATTTCTATCGGTGTTATCGCCGGGGTATATTCAGCAGTGATCTCGAAACGCACCTTCAACACCGATCCTTTGTATGGTATAGCTGCAGCAGGCTCATTCCACATTGATTCAATTTCGTCGCGAATGAGCTCAGTAACTTCAGCAGAAGCTGCATTGCCATATGTGATAATATGAGAATAAATGATGAATTGGTTTGTATAAAACTCCACACTTCCCATATGTAGTCAACTATTTAATTAAATAATCTGCTTAAATCTATGATGACCTTTGTGCCTATGATTCTATGTGGTAAAGTCTGTGT
>CBFGYO010000191.1:0-6737 GCA_965652975.1 uncultured Chitinophagaceae bacterium
AATTAATCTGCGAAAAATCTGCTCAATCGGCGCAATCTGCGAGAAATGAAATCTCAAATTTTCACGCAAAGCCAACTAAGAAAGCAAAGGCGCAAAGGTTCATTATCCTTCGCGCCTTTGCGTCCTTCGAGTACTTTGCGTGAAACCTTTGAGGCATACTTGCTGCTGCCCAACCAGGTAGAATATTATTTTTGCTCAATCACCTTATCTACTGAATGTACTACCCCATTTGACGCATGCAAATCTTTATTCTCTATTTTAGAGCCATCGATACTTACAGTACCCGCTTTTACCGTTACACTCAATGGCCTTCCACTAATAGCTTTTAAGGTTTGTCCATTCACCAGGTCTTCATAATTATTTTTTCCAAGAACAATATGATTACTCAGCATATCTGTTAATTGAACTTTATTCTCTGGTTTCATCAGTTCAGCCAGTGCGCCAGCAGGCAATTTGCCAAATGCAAGGTCGGAAGGGGCGAACACTGTATATGGTCCTTTCTTACTCAGTTCATTTTCCAGTTGCACGGATTTAAAACTCTTCAACAAAGTGGCGAGATTTTTTTCTGCCACCACTACTTCTATAACATTTCGCATAAACTAATTTTAAGTGCAGGTAAAATCACCTGCAATGCAAGTAAGGTAAACTTATTAATCGGCAAGCGCTGTTAAAAAATGGAGCTAAGAGCCTGCAAAGAGAGCGAGAAGTGGAAAGAGAGATTACTTTTTTTGTGCGGATTGTTTTTGTCGTAATTTTTTACTTAACAGGTGCTGATACCATTCACTTCAAAAATATAAAACGAATGATTTGGACAGATTACAACTTCACAATTACTTTTTCACAAACACAGTATCCATGGTATGGATCACTCCATTGGATATCCTTTGTGCACGGGCAGCGATTTCTGCACCATCCACTTTAATATTACCATTCTTAACTTCTACCAGCAATTCCTTACCATTGACAGTGGTCAGTTTGTCGCCGTCTTTTAGTTCCTGGAACGAGTACATACCTGGCACAATGTGACCCTGCATCAGGTGTGTAAGCTCCGTTTTATTGGCGGACGTAAGGAGATTGTCCATAAAATCATTGCCCTGTTTTTCAAAGGCCAGATCAGAAGGTGCGAAAAAAGTAAAAGGACCAGTACTGCTTAGTAACTGATCCAGGTCAGTGAAGTGAATCCCTTTTTTCAAGGTCTTCATGTTTTTGTCAGCATTAACTACCTGTGTGATATTTGACATGTATAAATATTAGTCCTGGCAGAATAGCCGGAACAGCAGAAAGGTAAGCTTTAAAAGTGGGTATGGAGGAGATAGTTTGACACAGCCTGTTTCACGCAAACCAACATGCTGGTATTATTTCACCGAAGCTTTGCGACAACACGCAGGCAGATTGGTATTGGTTTAATATACAACGCATAAAAGGAGCAAAACCTCCATTGCGCCTTTGCTTTCTTCGCAGCTTTGCGCGAAACCGGCAACTATTTTGTAACCTTCCCCGATCTCAATTATCTAATAAGTAACATATGGGGCACCGCGACACATCCGGCCAGCAGGAACTGACAGATGACGAAATTATCAGGCGAGTTATTGCAGGCGAAAAGGATCTGTATTCGTTGATTGTAAGAAGATATAATCAACGACTATACCGGATTAGCCTGTCTATTGTAAATAATGAATCGGCGATTGAAGATGTGATGCAGATAACATATATCAAGGCGTATGAAAACCTGGATAAGTTCAGGTTTGAGTCAGCGTTCTCCACCTGGATCACCAGGATATTGATAAATGAGAGCCTGCTTTTTTTGAAAAGGAAGGAACAGGGTGTAAGACAGGAAAAAAGCTTAATTCCTATCACCATCAACACCAGTGATCTTGAACGTCAAACACCTCTTATGAAAGTAATTGATTCCGAATTAAAAACAATTCTCGAGCTCACCATCAAAAAACTGCCGGAGAAATACCGGACGGTCTTTATCATGAGAGAGCTGGAGAATATGAGTGTGGCAGAATCAATGGAATGTTTGGGACTCAGTGAGGCGAATATCAAAGTCCGGCTCAACAGGGCGAAGGTGATGCTCAGGGATAAATTGAAAGCATATATAAAGGAAGACGAGCTGCTGCAATTTTATAAGCCACGATGCGATAGGGTAGTGGGAAACGTAATGGAAAGAATAACCACGCAGACTGTACTTTAAGTAGAAGCCGGGGATTTGATTGTCGTCGTTGCTACATAGAATGCCACATCGAACCACAGAGTTTAAAAGAGTTGTTTGTGTTCGTTGTGGTTAGTCGTGTTCTTTGTGATCCCCTAAACTTTTCAAAGCCCTTGAAATCACAGCAAACACAAAATGTCACAAAACGAGTTGACAGTTCATAAACAATAGAGAAAACGTTTTAATAGATTTTTTATGAGAAACAAAAAGCAGTTGACCATCATTGCACTGATTGCCGTAGTAGCAGTATGTGTGCAATGTGCAAAATCGTTTGATAAAAACACGGAAGAAGAGCACGCGAGCCGGTCACAAAACAGTAAGGATAAATCGCTCATAGCAGAGGGGCAGCGCATATTTCGCTTTGATACTTTTGGGGACGAAGATTTCTGGAGTGGCCTACTGCATCTCGATAAAGCAATACTAGGCGCTGCTAATGGCGGATATGGACCGGGTGTGAGTCCAATGACTGCCCTGTCCGTCGGATTGAAAGTGGATTCGGAAGCTTTGCCACCAGAAGTAATCGAGGGTATCAATTCGGGAGCTATTAGCCTGAATGATCCACTCACAACTGTGGCGCTCCTGAAATTAAATGCTGTAGTTGGCGTTAAAGGAAATTTTACAGCCCAGGGTGCACTGCAATCAATTGGCATTACCTGTGCTTCCTGCCATTCTACAGTGGATAATTCTTTTACCGAAGGCATTGGTAAAAGACTGGATGGCTGGCCAAACCGGGATCTTGATGTTGGTGGCATCATATCGCTGACGGATAACGCACTTCCTATCGCCAATATGCTTCATGTGTCTGAGCCAGTATTGCGCAATGTTCTCGACCTATGGGGCCCGGGAAAATTTGCAGCCGTCTTATTCATGGATGGTAAAGCCTTTCGTCCCGACGGGAAAGTGGCTGCCAACTTAATTCCGGCAGCATTTGGTCTTGATAAAATTACCCTGACAACTTATACAGGCTGGGGAGATATTACTTACTGGAATGCGTTTGTTGCCAACCTGGAAATGCATGGTAAGGGTAACTTCTCTGATCCGCGACTGAATGATCCTGTGAAGTACCCGATAGCAGTCGAGAATGGTTTTTACAACGTGGTAAACAATCCCGACCTCATCACTTCCAAATTGCCGGCATTGCGCGCATATCAACATTCAATCGCGGCCCCGGAACCACCTGCCGGCAGCTATAACCAGGCACTGGCAACAAAAGGTAAGTCCATATTCCTTTCAAAGGCAAAATGTGCAACCTGTCATAAGCTTCCTATTCTGGCGGATAATGTACTTCACACTGCCGCGGAATTAGGTATCGATGATTTTGAAGCAATGCGATCGCCAACTGGAAAGTACCGGACAACCCCATTGGGCGGACTCTTCGCGCGGGCGAAGGGTGGATTTTATCACGACGGGCGATTTGCGACGTTGAGTGACGTAATCAATCATTATAATAATCATTTCACCTTAAACTTAACGGCGTCGGAGAAGAAGGAATTGGAAGAGTATTTGAAGTCACTTTAGAATTTCACGTTTCTCGCGGCGAACGCCACGATTATGCACGACGCAGCGATTAATTACAAATTTTTGTAAAGTCGCTGCGTCGCCTCATACTACGCCGCGTTCGCCGCGAGAAACTTAGCGCCCTTTGCGTGAAACAAATCGAATGTGATAACTTCGCCCCCTATGGCTTCCACTTACTGTGATTACGTTCTCAACAAAGGCAAAGACACCGTTCACCGCGAATACCACGATACCGAATACGGCTTTCCCATTCATGACGACAATTTATTATTCGCCCGGTTAGTACTCGAAATTAACCAGGCAGGTCTAAGCTGGGAGACCATTCTTAAAAAGAAAGATAATTTCTTCAAAGCCTTCGACAATTTTCAAATTGATAAAGTCGCGCGTTATTCAGATGCGAAAAAAGAAAAGCTAATGCAGGATGCAGGAATAATCCGCAACCGGCTAAAGATTGAGGCGGCAGTTGAAAATGCAAAAACGATAAAGAAGATCCAGAAGGAATTTGGTTCTTTTCAAAACTGGCTGGATCAGCATCATCCGAAGACAAAGGACGAGTGGGTGAAATTATTCAAACAGCATTTCCGGTTTACCGGGGGTGAGATTGTGAATGAATTTTTGATGAGCACCGGTTATTTGCCCGGAGCGCATAGCGAAGAGTGCGCGGTATATAAAAAGGTAATGAAGCAGAAGCCAAAATGGAAATTTCACGCAAAGGCGCCGGGTAAATGAGGCACAACGTAATTTAAAGTGATTTAATTTGGCTGCACTGCCGGCAACCGGTAATGCTGGCCATCCAACACAAACAACTCATTGATCTCACTCTGCCAGAATTTGAATAGAGGGGACTTCTCCAGGATCTTTTGCACTTCGTCCTTGTTTTCTGCACTTATAGTGATCCACACTTTGCGGGCTTCCATACTCACCGCATACTGGTCAATTACTTCCTTGTTGATAAGAAAATTCACATAGGTGCGGTGCGGGGGCACCAGCTCCATGAATTCATCACTCATCTCGAATTTTATGGTAACCTGGAACTTTTTCATCTATTTAAATGACAATTCTGCTCGCAGAAAGTTGCACCGGACCAAAAGAAAACAAATTAAAGATAGAAAACTGCCTGTTCCCCGCACCGAAAGGTGGATAATACATCTTGGACAAAATCCTTAAACCACCTACATTCGGAAGAGCACTTAAAGCCCGGCAAAACGACGTTTCTCCCATAAAAATAATTTTATGCGCAAACTCCTGAGCCTTCCCGCTATTCTTATTTTAGTTTGTAGTGCATGCACCAGCACGAAGCAAGCTGGTAATTTGCAGGTTAGTAACTTCCCCAATCCGGATAGTTTCCGTACTACAGATTTGTTTTTTCTTCCGGCCGATAAACAACTTCAATATTTTCAGAATATCGATCGGCTGCTGCCGACCAATAAAATCTCCGCGGGCCAGGCAAAATATCCTTTGAAAGAAGCTGTTCGGGATTTTTCCAGTTTGTCTTTCAAATACAGGGACACATTACGCACATTAGAAGATTTTTATCGCGATACAAGGGTAGTGGGCATGATCGTTATTCGAAATGATTCCATCCTGTATGAGCATTATAGAGAAGGGACCGGACCCGGAAGTAAATGGATTAATTTTTCTGTAGCCAAATCTATCACTTCGTTGCTATACGGCGCTGCCCTGAAAGACGGTTACATCCAATCGCTTGATGGAAAAGTTTCGCAGTATGTGCCGGAACTGGCCGGGAGTGTATATGACAGTGTTTCATTGCACGACCTGTTGCAAATGTCGTCCGGTGTGGCCTGGAGCGAAGATCCCCGCAATTGGGAAAACGACCTGATGAAAGTAGCGAAATTGGAACGTGAAAACGGGTGGAGTGCAGTGGTTGCTTATCTCGCCAAGTTAAAGCGTGCTGCACCGCCAGGCAGGAAGTTCAACTACAATACCATTGAAAGCGGGCTTGCAGGGTTGATATTAAAGAGCATCATTCGCAAACCCCTCGCCGATTATTTATCGGAAAAAATCTGGAAACCTTTTGGAATGCATGCCGATGCCAATTGGGTAAAGAGTAGAAGCACCAATTCGGAAAATGGGGGCTGTTGTATCAGTGCTACATTACGCGATTATGCCTTGCTGGGACTATTTGCCATGAAGAATGGTAAGGCTTTAAATGGTGAGCAAATGCTTTCGCCAAATTGGATACAGCAATCAACCAGTTCTGCAAATTCATATAAAGGATACGGGTATTATTGGTGGTTGCGCAGGGGTGGGGGCTATTTTGCTTCGGGTTCGTTTGGGCAGCAAATAGAGATCAATCCCTCTCAAAATACAGTTATTGCTGTACAGAGTCATTGGCCGACTGCATATAATGAATTCTATGTTGGTTATTTGGATAGCATGCTGGAAGCCGTGATGACGCGGTTGAATGCGGGAACTGGTAAGTAGTCGGTTTATTTGAAAATCAAATTGAAGTGGTGTCAGTATTATTCGTCGCTCCTTCACTTCTTTTCTTGTAAAAGTTTTCTATAAGCGCCTTAAATTTGCAAGCCAGGAACGTTAGCTCAGTAGGTTCAGAGCACTACTTTGACAGAGTAGGGGTCACTGGTTCGAGCCCAGTACGTTCCACCGCGCCCTCCGAAGCTTTAGCGAAGGAGGGTTTTGTTTTTATTAAGCTTTCCCGATTGGTTCGGAATACATATCAAAGATCAGCTTTGGAATATACCCCCGCCTTTCTATCTTTAATCACGATCTGGGCTAAGTGAAAACGGACTATGAGCATAGCATTGAGCCCGCAACGTCATGCGTTACTATTAAAACCAAGCCATGCTAAAGTTTCCCTCATTCATTATTGCGACACTCCTGGTCTATTCCTGCGGCCAAAATAAACAGCAAAATGAACAAACAACTTTTTTGGATAGCACTACGGTCGACACAGTTGCAATTCTTAATGACCCGAAGAACAATTTAAATGTTCAGACAAATTCGTTTTCTGAAGTAGATAGTT
>CBFGYO010000192.1:0-6679 GCA_965652975.1 uncultured Chitinophagaceae bacterium
GGTCGGATAGTCCGGACTAAATGAACTTTTATCTATTAACTTTTATCTTAACTAAGGTATATGTCCTTGATAATATTCACTTGGTGATTCAGCAAAAGCTGGCAATGAAAATTCAGAAGATGCAAAGAAAGCCTCTGAGTAGATAAAAGCTAAAAGATAAAAGTTCATTCAAGTCGGATAGTCCGGACTAAATGAACTTTTATCTTTTATCTTTTAACTTTTATCTTAACTAAGGTATCTCTCCTTAATAATATTCACATGATGATTAATGTGCCCAATGATAATAAATCCGATCCCGAGTACATACACTGATTTCCCACTTGCGGTTCCGGCAGTTTCAAGCTGTTCGTTGTCAAACGACCTGAACATTATTTCGGTTGCAGCTCTGAGGCTTTTATATTCTTCCAGCATGGACGTCCAATCACGGTTATTTGCTTTTGAGTTGTCGGCATAAGCATTTTCATCAAAGCTTGGTAATGGTGTTTCTTCTTTTCTTGCAAAGCACATCGCTCTGTAAGAAAAAACTCGTTCTGCATCGATGATATGCTGCAGCATCTCGCGGATGGTCCATTTGCCGTCCGCATAACGATAATCTCGTTTGGCTTCAGGTAGTGATTCCAGAAATGGAACAAAACTGTTTTGCTGGTTGCGAAAGGCTGACTCGAGATCGGCTTCATTTACTGCATTGACATAGCCATGATACCATTGAGGAATCCTGGTCAGGTCAGGACGGGTTGCGGGTATTGTCATGTACAAACTTTTATTGCTTGGGTGCTGTCGGGGCAGGGATAGTCGGTTTGCTATTAAGCGGGGCTCCAACGGCAATATCACAACGGTGACCTGGCTGTCCATGTGCCGGATTAAGTCCTGCACCTGTAGCAGGTTTGGTTCCTGCGGGTTGTATCGGTGTAACTGCGATCGGACTTACTCCGGTTTTTGGTGCAGTTGCAGCCGGATTTAGAGGGCTACTGCCGATAATGGGGCTGGAGCCGGTTGTTGGTGTGGTAGTAGTAGTGGTTATAGGTTTACTATCCAGAGGAGCGCCAGAGGCTATATCGCAACGGTGACCGGGCTGTCCATGCGGAGGGTTGATGCCCGCGGCTGTTTTAGCGCCTGTAGCTGTAGGTTGAGCTACTGTAGCTGTTGGCTGTGCTGTGGGAACTGGTGATGAAGCGGTAGCTGTGGTACCTTGAGTAGTGGTGCCTGTAGTCGGAGACACAGGTTTACTATCCAGTGGTGCTCCAACCGCTATGTCGCAACGATGCCCGGGTTGTCCGTGGGCCGGGTTAATGCCTTTATTTCCACCTACTGGCGCCGTAGCCGTAATGGGATTTCCGTTGGTTGAGGGTTGAGCTTTTATGTTGGTATCGCCAACCGTAGCAGGATATGCTGCCGGCAGGGAACTTTGAGGAGAATTTTGGGGGAGGGCAGTTGTCGTTTCGTCTTCTGCCTTGTAACCGCATCCCGTCATTACAAGTGTAGTGGCTGTAGCTAAGAATAAGGTTGATATCAGTTTCATGGTCGATTAATTTGGGTACTCAAAGTACTCAAGTTTTTCGACATATTCCACTAAAATAGTATTACCGGCGACGCACCGGGCGGGCGTTAGATAAAAGATAAAAACTAAAAGATAAAAGTGGTATCAGGCACAAATCTCCGCCTTAATACCACTTTTATCTTTTAGTTTTTATCTTTTATCTATTCTAACTCTTTACTTTAGGCTTAACCGATGATTTTACCGGTTTTACGTTAGACTTATTGCGTTCGCCTTTTAAAGTGGAAGCCAGTTTAACCGCTTCGTAAGCATTGACCACGCCACCGAATTTGCTGATATCGGCAAGACTTACTTCTTCACCTGTTCCGGGGTCTTTGACCTTTACATTCAATTTCTGGGACGATTTTTCAATTGCATATTTTACCTGTTCAGCGCTCAATGAAGGAAAATACTGAAGAATTAGCGCAGCGATACCGGCTACTACGGGAGATGCCATACTCGTACCCTGTAAATTCTGGTATGTATTACCACCTGGTACAGTCGCATAGATTTTTACACCCGGGGCAAATACATCTACTTCACTTTTACCGTAGTTGGAAAAATTAGCGGTCAGGCTGTTAGGCTTTTCATTATTGGGGCCGCTGGCTCCAACCGTAATCCAGTTAGGCGCTCTTTTATCATCCTTCATAAAAACTGGACTAGGATAATTTTTTGCTGAGTCAATATTTTTGGCGTCGTTACCTGCAGCATGGATAAGCAGTACTCCTTTGCTCTCGGCATATCTTACCGCATCATCCACCCATGACTTTTCGGGAGAATATCCTTTTCCAAAACTCATATTAATTACTTTGGCGCCATTGTCTGCTGCATAGCGGATAGCCAGTGCGATATCCTTATCATGTTCATCACCATCGGGTACTGCGCGAAGCATCATGATCTGTACATTATCTGCAATGCCGTCCATGCCTTTACCATTGTTTCTTGCTGCACCAATAATTCCTGCCACGTGTGTGCCGTGCAAAGCTGATTTATTGCTTACCTGCACATTGCCATTGCCATAAAACCTATCGTTGAAGTCTGCATAATTATCTTTCACAACATCATCACGATAGGCCACAGGTGCTTTTTCAGCAGCCTCCATTTTGTTGAGGTCGCCCTCCAGTTGATCGAGGATCTGTTGATTGGTGATTTCTTCTGTTTCATTAGCCTTGCATATGCTAACTAGTATATCTTTTACTTTTTGGGCAGAACTGTTGCTGGTAGAATAAGTATTCAGCTCTTTGCAATTATATTCTTCCTTTTTCAATTCTTTGCGGATAACAGAGTCACCGAGCTTCATCGTTTTCGACATGCGCCTGAGCTGCAGCACTTCCATTGGATTTACATCACCGATGATTTCATCTTTAGAACGTGCCCACATTTCATATTCAAAACGATCATCCCTGGAAAGTTTCTCTACATCAACTGTTTTTCCTTCCCATTTGCTTTTGTATTTGTGGTATACACGTGCTGCTTCATATGAATCCTGTTCTACATTTTTGCTGCCATCTTTGCTGCCAAGAAAATTCCATCCGTGCACGTCGTCTACGTAACCATTTTTATCATCATCTACACCATTGCCGGGAATTTCCTTTGGGTTGGTCCACAATACAGCTTTCAGATCTTCATGGGTAGTATCAATCCCTGAGTCTATTACTGCAACAATAACTGTATTGCTTTTTAGCTTTTTGCTTTTGAGAAACTGGTATGCCTTATCGCTACTGATACCATAATAACCACTGCTTTTATCAAGCATATGCCAGCCTTTTGGAACTTCCTGCGCACTTACGGCTAATGCAAAAAGGCCGCTGATAGTTAGGATAGAGGTACGTTTTACTAATCTTATCATTTGCTTTATTTTAATATACAAATTTGCTAAAGGGCGCAAAAATAGTGATTACCATTCATACATTTTAGCTAAATAAAACCCCTGCCTTATTAATTAGCAGGGGTTTGTGGATTTGTTGACGAAGCGCAACATTATTTAGTTGCGTTGTTAAATAATGTAGGTTAATTACTCAGTTTCAGTTCCACACGCCTGTTTTGTGCTTTTTGTTCCGCTGTTTTGCCTTCATTTAACGGTTGATCCGGTCCAAATCCCCGGGCATGCAACCTTGATACTGCAACACCTTTCGACACCAGGTAACTTTTCACTTTATCAGCCCTCGCCTGAGATAACTTCATATTAGTAGCATAAGTACCATCGGCGCTGGTATGACCTTCGATAGATAGTACCAGTGTTTCATTCTGCTTTAATAAACTGGCTACTTCATCCAGCAGGGCAAAAGATGATGGAAGCAATTCAGCTTTATTTACCTGGAACTGTATTTTTTTAGCGGCATAATTAACTTTTTCTATTATTTCTTTTTTAATCTCTTCGGGGCAGCCATTTGTTTCTGGTGTGCCTTTTACATCCGGGCATTTGTCAAGTTCATCATTTACATTGTCTCCATCCCTGTCAGGTATCGGACATCCTTCGTACCTGCCCAGGCCGGCTACAGCAGGACATTTATCCTCTTCATCATTGATGCCATCTCCGTCCGTATCTGCTACCGGGCAACCCTGCAATCGGGCGATTCCGGGAGTATCCGGGCATTTGTCTTTATCGTCATTTACGCCATCATTGTCTTTGTCGAGTATGGGACAGCCCTTGTTTGCCAATGTGCCTGCTACCTCGGGGCATGCATCATCTTTATCAGCAATACCGTCAGCATCCTTATCGGGACAGCCATTGGTTATGGCTGGTCCTGCCAGTGTAGGGCATAGATCTTTCTCATCTTCGATACCATCGTCGTCTTTATCTTTCTTTCCCATTTCTACTGGCCTGCCAATAAATACTCCAAGGGTTCCGCCGATAAGCTGGTGCTTGAATGAACCTTCGTAGTCCTTAGCCTGGTAAAAATCATTCAGCCCGCGGCTGTAATTGAGCGTAAGAAAAATGCGACCAAATTCAAAACCGGCAAGTGCATTCACGCCATAGTTCAATACCTTGTATTTGCCCGGCGCATCACCAACAGGTAAATCTTCATTTTCCTCCTGCTGAAAAAAACTGTTCTCACCAAACGTTTCAGCATTTTCTTTTCCATTATAGAAGAATGATAAATACGGCCCGGCACCTATAATGAACTTGGAAGCTTTTGCCATTTTTACCTTATACACCAAATTCAAAGGGAAGTCGATATAATTAATGAATTGCTGACGCGTTTGAAAGTAGTCGCCGGCAGGAGTTGAAATGCTATCAGCATACTTCCTTCCTTTGCTGGAGAACTGTATACCAGGCTGGAAATAAAAATTGCCTTTGGATATGGGAAGGTCTGCCATCAAACCAAAACGACCACCGGTTCGGCCCTTATAACCCTTGCTTAATTCATCGTAATCAGGAAGATCGTTTTCTTCTTTTACATCCGCAACATGCGCGCCGGCAAGTATTGCAATCCTTAATTGTGCGTGGGAAAAAAGGGGAGAGCTTATACACAGGATAATGGCTAGTAGCATTCCTTTCATGGGAACTGTAATTGGTTTAGTGGATATTGTTTCTCCTGTAAAAATTGGAAAAAATCCCCATAATTCATAATCCCACCCTACAGGTCGAATTTGATGCCCTGCGCCAATGGCAACTTAGTACTGTAATTAATGGTGTTTGTTTGCCGGCGCATATAGTTTTTCCAGGCATCACTTCCGCTTTCCCGACCGCCACCTGTTTCCTTTTCACCTCCAAAAGCACCTCCAATTTCCGCACCACTGGTACCTATGTTTACATTGGCGATACCGCAGTCGCTACCGGCATGGCTCAAAAACAACTCCGCCTCGCGCAAATTAAGCGTCATAATGGAAGAGGAGAGACCCTGTGGCACTTCATTTTGTATTTGAATTGCCTCTTCGAAAGTATTGTATTTCAGTAAGTATAGTATAGGTGCAAAGGTCTCGTGTTGTACGATTTGAAAGCCTGGCCTGGCTTCGGCTATACAGGGTTTTACATAACATCCGCTTTCGTAGCCATCGCCCTGCAGTACTTCACCTTCTACTACAAAATTGCCCCCTTCGGCTTTACATTTTGCTATCGACTCCTGGTACATCTTCACCGCATCCCTGTCGATAAGTGGTCCCACATGGTTTTTTTCATCCAGGGGATCACCTATACGTAATTGTTTATAAGCGTTGACCAGTTTGTCTTTTATCGAATCATAAATTTCATTGTGAATAATCAAGCGCCTGGTGGTTGTGCAACGTTGACCCGCCGTGCCCACGGCGCCAAATAATGCACCCGTGATGGCAATGTCAAGGTCGGCATCTTTCGAAATGATGATCGCATTATTTCCTCCCAATTCCAGCAGCGCCCTTCCCAATCGCGCACCAACTGCTGCACCTACAGCTTTTCCCATCCTTGTCGAACCCGTTGCTGATACGAGAGGAATGCGTTTGTCATTACTCATCCATTCACCCACTTCACGGCCACCGGTAATTATTCCACTTACTCCTTCGGGAACATTATTTTTTTCGAATACTTCAGCTACGATATGCTGGCAGGCAATACCGCACAACGGAGTTTTTTCTGAAGGCTTCCAAATACACACATCACCACATACCCATGCAAGCATACTGTTCCAACTCCATACTGCCACCGGGAAATTGAATGCAGATATAATACCCACGATTCCGAGCGGATGCCATTGTTCATACATTCTATGCGACGGACGTTCACTGTGCATGGTAAGGCCATGCAATTGCCTGGACAATCCAACAGCGAAATCGCAGATATCGATCATCTCCTGTACTTCACCATAACCTTCCTGCAGGCTTTTGCCCATTTCGTACGAAACGAGTTTGCCCAAAGGTTCTTTATAATGACGGAGCGATTCCCCGATCTGCCGGACTATCTCACCACGTTTCGGTGCGGGCCAGTTGCGCCATTCTTTAAACGCTTCCTCGGCTTTTTTAACAACGGCTTCATATGCCTGCTGGTCAGCACCCGCCACAGATCCAATCTTCTTACCATCCACCGGCGAAAACGAATCGATTGCTGCGCCGGTAGCATCCAGCCACATCTTTCCTGTACTTACGCCTTTATTTTGCGCTTCGAGCTTTAATGTTTTTAGGAAATCCATTTTGAAATAATTAGAGGGGTAAAGGTAGCAATGCGACAGA
>CBFGYO010000193.1:0-6661 GCA_965652975.1 uncultured Chitinophagaceae bacterium
TAGCTTGTAGCCTGAAGCCTGTAGCTCGAAGCTCGGGGCTCGCAGCTCGAAGCCCTATTTCTTCTTCATCCACTTTTTAAAATCGAGATAGTCGAGGAAATAAATGATTTTAAAGGACAGGTTATTATTCTGGTCGGCTTCCATGGTGTTGCCGAAATTTTTGAAATAACTTTCTTCAACTTTATTCTGGAAATCGAATGCTGAATTCTTCCATACTATGTTGATGAAACTTCCCGGCGCAAATTGCCAGGTATACACCATATCGATGTTGAAGAAGTTTACATTCTGGTTTACATTCTTTGTAAAGCTATTATTATCCGCAAGCGAACCATCCTGCTGGAGCGTAAAGAATTGCTTGTAATCTACCTTACTCCAGTAGTGCCTGATCCTTGTAGTGAGTCCCATTTTAGCATTGAAATTATACTTCAGGCTAAGGATATTTTCGATTGTGTTACGGTTACGACGTCCGAATATGATATCTGCACCATCCATGTCAGCAAACCCAACGTTGTTGGTTTGTGGCTCGGCATACAGGTAATGAGTAACGGAGAAATTATTATTAAACCGGTAACGCTGTTGAAAATTTAACTGGTAGCGTTTGCTGTTATACATCGACCTGCTTACAAATAATATTTCCGTGTAAATGCTGTATTTCTTTGCCTGGTTTGTTTCCACCCAGGCATCGATAAACCGGCTTTGCCAACCTCTAAAGACTCTTCCAGGTACCCGGGGCTCATTAAAATCATTGAATTCAGGTTCGTATCCTAATAATAATCCTACATACCAGAGGTTTTTCAACTGCGCATTTGAGTTAACATTAAATGCGGCATTCCTGTAAGCAGAAGGTTTTAATTGACGAGCGTAAAAAGCATTTGCATTCAGGCGCAGGTTATTATACCAATTGGTGGGCGTCAACCAACGATAACCCATCCACATAGAATGGTTGATATAGTTATTAAAAGTAAAATAGCCAAGATCATTGCTGCTGAATTTATCATCGGCCAGTTCCTGGTTTACGTTGAAATTAAAACGACCACTGATTTTACCAAAATACAGGCTGGAATTATAACCGGACAAAATTTCCGCACCAGGCAGGTAATCCATCAAACGACTATTGGCCAGCTTCCCTCCTACATTCCATGTGTTTTTCTTGTCATTAAGGTCAAATAAACCCGCCATCAGGTTGGCATCATAATTAATTGCATCACTGCCACTCCGTAGCACGTTCGTATTGATAAAACTGACACTGGAATTGTTTTTCATCGACTGGTTAAGGACAATGATATTATAATTAGACAGCGGGTTGGTTTCTATTTTACGTTGAACCTTATCGTTGTCTTCGACCACCGCGTATTGTGCTGCAGTAACGGCGTTGAAAAAACCCACCCCTAAACCATTTTGCATTCGTCCCGAAACTTTTGTCGCATTGATTAGCTTTGTTTCCGACGGATTTTTAATCACGCGTTCGTTTGCATTGATGATGCTATAAGGATCATATTGTAATGTTTCATACAATATGGGCATGCCGCCAACTCTTCTCGAATAGAAATAATTACCTATCCCAAACAACTCGGTTCCTTCGGTAAAGAAACTCCTGTTTTCATTGAACTTGACTTCAAACGGTGTAAGGTTGAGAACCTGGTTATCACTTTGCACCTGTCCGAAGTCCGGTATAAGCGTCATATCAAGTGTAATAGCCTGGCTTATGCCGTATTTTACGTCCATGCCGCCATTGACTGACGATGTCCAGCTCTTTTGTCCATTACCATGCGTGGGATAGTGGTTAATGTATGTTGAAAAATAAGGCGAAAACTGAAGACGTAAGGGCGGTTTGATATTCGAAACCCCTTTCCATATACCTTCCTGTGTAAGAAAGCCACTTACATTGGGATCAATCGGGTTCCAGGTAAACTGTTCTTCCGTTTTCCTTCTACGACGCGTAATGTTCAGGCCCCAGTCCTGCACTTCCTTTTTTCCAAAACGTATTGCGGAATATGGAATAAACATTTCAAAACTCCATCCATCGTTATGAATTACCGCCCCACTTTTCCATACAGCATTCCAACTGAAATCTTCGGAATCACCATTTGGGTTAGGTGCCATTTTTGCATCCCATTGTTCGTTGAGTGGCGTAACGAAGTATTCAAATCCATTTAGTTTGTCCAGGTATGTGTCGAATATTATACCGATATAATCGTTGGTGCCAAAACCATCTCTGCCAGAAAGTTCGGAAGCTATACTATCCTTTGTTCTTTCATAGCAATAACCTCCGAAGTAAATTCCTTCATCATCATACATCAGGTAGGTAACGGTACGGTTGGCAGGGTCTTCCTTATCGCCGACTTTTGGTCTGAACTCGATCAGATTAGTCATAATGGTCGCATCCTTCCATGCAGAATCTGTAATGAGGCCATCGATCTTTACACGTAAATTGGTTCTTTTAGCTACTAATTCAAGAGGAGGAGCTTTTTGCGCAAATGCAAATAGGGAAAGACAACTTGCAAGGATTATACCTGTAAGTTTTCTCATGTTCAAAATTGGGTTTCGGTTTGTGATTATTAGCTGTACGAAATTAGACGTAAGAGAGCCGGCAGTTGTTACCATTTATCAAAATATATTTCAGGCTTTAGCCGTAGATTCCTAGAGAAATTGTTGATACTGTTTATTCTAATGAGTTAACGTCGAA
The DNA here is from genome assembly GCA_965652975.1 of uncultured Chitinophagaceae bacterium. Classification (GTDB taxonomy): domain Bacteria; phylum Bacteroidota; class Bacteroidia; order Chitinophagales; family Chitinophagaceae; genus CADEDV01. The sequence goes on from CBFGYO010000193.1 coordinate 2,687, forward strand.
AAATGGCCAGCGAGTCGCCAGTGCTTTGATTACTGATGCCAAGAAGTGGATTGAAAGGCAATGTGCCAAACTTGTCGCTGGTAGTCATGTATAGATTTCCAGTTTTGAGGCTACTGTCATATTTCAATACTTGTCCACTTACTTTATAATAATAGTAGGGCCACTGGTGGTAAAGTGAAGGTGCTACTGTAACCGGCTGGCTTCTCCATTTAAATAACGTATCAAATAAAATAATATCCAATCGCAATGAATCGGGTGGAAGGTAATAAGTCAGTTGTTCACCCTTAGTTGAATTGAAAACCACAGCCGCCTGTTTTTCATAATCAAACATGCTCTCTTTCTGTATAGGAATTCCTACCAATGCATATGTGAAGCGCACAAGCACAAGACCTGTGATGAACAGCCACACCCTCCACTGTGCAAACCGGCGTTGAAAATAAATAAACAGGAAAATTCCTAACATGGCCGCACCAATCAGTGAGAGCGCTGTATACTGAGCATAATAAAACGGAAGCACTAACAACCCCACAAAAACAAGAATAAATAACAGCGCACCATAGCGAAGGAATTTATCAACCAGTTTAGGATACCTGGTAGAAAGATCCTCGAAGGCTGCAATAATAACATTCATCGCGAAAGGCACGAATACGTATACATATCGCAACTTGGTAGAACTTGCAAACCAGTAAACCCAGATATTAAATAAGATAAAAAGGATTGAGAATTTTACAAGAGGGTTTGCCTGCAAATTCAATTTTCGTTTCCATAGCAATATGGGTAGGACCACTGACCAGGGAGCCAGTAATTTTAATAATGATAAGGGATAAACAGCTACGGCCTGGATGCCTGCTGCCGCTTTCTCCGTGCCACTGTCCCATTTTCCCAACGATTCATTTACCAGGTTGGTGAGCAACACTGGTAAGGGTGCACGGGTGCTATAGGCATAAAAATATGCGCCTGTCACCAATGCAAACGTAGCAATGCCAGCCAGGTGAGCAGGTTTGAAAACGATCCTGATCGATTTAGCATACACGCACAGGGCTCCTAGCGTTAACACCTGGAATATCAGGGACGGAAATCCTTTGGTAAGAAAACCTGCGGCACAAAACAACCAGGAGACGGCGAAAAGCAGCCAATAATTCCTGAAATGATAAAACCAGAATATGCTTATTACCTGCAGGTATACTAAAAAACTGTAAAAGATATCAATCTCCGCTCCATTTGCCAGTCCATAAAAAAATAAGTCAGGGACGGTGAGCATGAAAAATGCAGATAACAGTGCGATCTTTTTGGAAAAAAAACGGCGGCTTACTTCGTAATGAAAATATGCCCATAATAATAAAAACAACAGGGAAGGCAGGCGCAACACAAATTCTGATGTTGATCCCGTGAGATAAATCAATCCAGCGAGTATCCAGTTGAATAAAGGCGGTTTATTATAATATTCCCATCCCAGCGCATGGGGTACGATGTAATCCCCCGACTCCAACATTTCTATAGACACTACTGCCCTGCGGGGTTCCTCGCCCTGGAGATTTAGGTGGCCGAGGTTGACGAGGACTGATAAAATATAAAATACGATCAATCCTGCGAGTAATATCCGTGCACTTCTATTGAGATCTTCCTTCATAGCTAGTTCCTGCTTAAACAAAAAAAAACTGGTTCAGTTTTACCTTAACCAGTTTAATGTATTTACACAGTTTTCACTGCTTAGACAAATGTACTTAACTAATTTTTTCTACCTGCATGTAGTTGAGTTCTACAGGCGTTGAACGGCCAAATATCTTAACGGTAACTTTCAGTTTTTTCTTTTCATCATTTACTTCTTCAATCACCCCGTTGAAATCATTAAATGGCCCTTCGATGATCTTAATGGTTTCGCCAACAATAAATGGCTCGCTCATACTTACACCACCAGCCTCGGCCATTTCATCCATTTTGCCAAGCATCTTGTTTACTTCTGCTTTACGTAGCGCTATTGGATTTTCTTTCCCAAGGAAGTGTATAACGTTGGTGGTATTTTTAATTACATCTCTCAGGTCGTCGCTCAATTTACCATCGGCTATTTCGATCATTACATAACCTGGATAATAGTTTCTTTCACGAACTACTTTTTTGCCATTCGCCACTTTATATACCTTTTCAACGGGTAGGAAAACCTGTTTTACCACTTCGCCCCAACCGCCGCGGGAAATCTCTTTGTCCAGGTATTCTTTTACCTTTCTCTCTTTACCGCTCACCACGCGCAATACAAACCACTTGGTTTCCTGTTGCTGGGTATTTTCTGTATTTGTCGTAGTTGTCGCTTCCATTTTCTTAGTCTAACAATTTGTAGATAAATTTCAAAGCACCGCCGGCTGCAAAGTCCATTAAGGATACCAGTGCGGTGATCAGTAACGTAGCAACGAGGACGATCATAGTTGATTGTTGCAACTGCGTCCAGGTAGGCCAGCTTACTTTCTCCATCAGTTCTTTGTAAGAATCCCGGAAATAAAGACCGATTTTGTTCATATTCTTAATTATAAATGTGATGTAGGTTTACCCGTTATTAAGGGGAATGTAAATGTGGTCATGAACGCTTATTTAAACAGATGCATTTCCACATTTTCCTTTGCACGGGCAGAGAGATTCGAACTCCCATCAACGGTTTTGGAGACCGCTATTCTGCCATTGAACTATGCCCGTGTTTCGCATATTTTCCCGTTTAATAACGGGATAACTATGTTCTTAGAAAGCTAAAAGCTATTCCGTGTTACCGAAACAGCTTTTAGCATATGTAGCAAAGATATAAATCTTTCGCAAAGAAGCCAGGTTCACCCCTGCTAAAAACCTACCCCTGCAAAACAGGAGCCTGGTAGCTGCTTCTTATTTCAGGATCTCAGTTACCTGACCAGCACCAACTGTACGGCCACCCTCGCGGATAGCGAACTTCAAACCTTTTTCCATCGCGATTGGCTGGATAAGTTTTACAGTCAATGAAGTATTATCGCCAGGCATAACCATTTCAGTACCTGCATTCAATTCCACTTCACCCGTAACGTCTGTTGTACGGAAGTAGAACTGAGGGCGGTATTTCTGGAAGAATGGAGTATGACGTCCACCTTCTTCTTTGCTCAGTACGTATACCTCGCATTTGAAGTCAGTGTGTGGGGTAATGGAACCTGGTTTACAGATAACCATACCACGACGGATCTGTGTTTTTTCAATACCGCGAAGCAGTAAGCCTGCGTTGTCGCCCGCTTCACCCTCATCGAGCAACTTGCGGAACATTTCAACACCTGTGCAGGTAGAAGTAAGTGGTTTTTCGATCAAACCTACGATTTCAACTGCTTCACCTACTTTGATACGACCTCTTTCGATACGGCCAGTAGCAACAGTACCACGACCAGTGATGGAGAATACGTCTTCTACAGACATCAGGAATGGCTGATCAACCGGGCGCGGAGGCAGCGGAATGTAGCTGTCAACAGCTTCCATCAGTTGTTCAACGGCTTTTACCCATTTTTCTTCACCAGCTAACGCACCGGTAGCAGAACCCTGGATAATTGGCGTGTTGGCACCATCAAAACCGTAGAAGGTAAGAAGGTCACGAATTTCCATTTCAACCAGGTCGAGCAATTCAGGATCGTCAACAAGGTCTACTTTGTTCATGAACACAACTATTTTAGGCACACCTACCTGGCGGGCAAGCAGGATGTGTTCTTTTGTTTGAGGCATAGGACCGTCGGTAGCAGCCACAACTAAAATAGCACCGTCCATCTGGGCAGCACCGGTGATCATGTTCTTAACATAGTCAGCGTGACCAGGGCAGTCTACGTGTGCATAGTGACGATTAGTCGTCTGGTACTCCACGTGCGCTGTGTTAATCGTGATACCACGTTCTTTCTCTTCAGGCGCAGCATCAATTTCATCATACTTTTTTGCTTCTGCCATACCCTTACTAGCCAGGATGGTAGTAATAGCGGCAGTCAAAGT
>CBFGYO010000194.1:0-6660 GCA_965652975.1 uncultured Chitinophagaceae bacterium
GGCGGTCGGTATATTCATGAAGGGTTTTTTCATCGCCCGTTCTTTCAAGTTCCTTTCCGATGAGTTCAATTTCTTTTTCAAGCTGCCACACTCCTTCATTTCATCTAAAATAGTATTGTTAACATTCAACGCTTCGAGCTGATGCTGAGCATAAAAGCTTTCTTCAACATTATGCCCCCATTTTCTTTCACCTTTTTCAAAAGGCTCTACACCGGCAATGATCCGCAGCAGGGTCGACTTTCCCTTTCCATTGGCACCGATAAGGGCAATCTTATCGCCGCGGTCGATTTCTGCCGAAGCATCTTCTACAATAATATTTGATCCAAACGACTTGGTGATGCCATTTAATTCAGTCAGCACCCGTCCCGGCGTTTTATCCACGCGAAAGTTGATCCGGATATTGGGACGCTCCAGTTCCACATCTTCGATACGTTCCAGTTTGTCGAGTCGTTTCTGGATGCTTTGCGCCTGTGCAGCTTTGCTGGCTTTTGCCTTGAAGCGCTCTACGAAACGCTCCTGCTGCCGGATATAATCCTGCTGATTTTCGAAAGCCTTTTGCTGCATATCGATGCGAATGGCTTTCTCTTTCTCGAAATAGTCATAGTTGCCGGCATAAATATGCAACTGCTGCTGGTACACTTCTACGATCTTAGTGACCATCCTGTTGAGAAAGTATTTGTCGTGGCTTACAATTACTACCGAACCCTGGTAATGTTGCAAATACTTTTCCAGCCATTCGATGGAGGGAAGGTCAAGGTGGTTGGTAGGTTCATCAAGCAACAACAGGTCGGGGCGTTGCAGGATCATTTTGGCCAGTAGCACACGCATACGCCAGCCTCCGCTGAATTCCTTGTAGGGACGATGCAGGTCAGTGTTGGAAAATCCAAGACCCTGCAATACTTCTTCCGTTTTATGATGTATATCATAACCACCCAATGTATCCAACTCGTGCAGGCGGTCGGTATATTCATGAAGGGTTTTTTCATCGCCCGTTCTTTCAAGTTCCTTGCCGATGAGTTCAATTTCTTTTTCAAGCTGCAGCACTCGTTCAAAAGCACCCAATGCCACCTGGAGAATTGAATCGTTGGTATCAAAACTTAGCAGGTCCTGGTGCAGGTAGCCGATAGTAGTAGTACGGCTTCTTTCAACCGTACCTTTCGAAGGTTGATATTCTCCTACCAATAGTTTGAGTAATGTTGATTTGCCAGTACCGTTATAGCCAATAAGGCCGATACGTTCGCCTGGCTGAATATGCCAGGTTGCATCTTCCACAATTACCCTTGCCCCAAATTCGAACGTAACATTTTGTAGTCCAGCTAACATTGTAACTCCTGATCTTTAACTTGATAATAAAACTCCGGCCAGGTATGGATGGGTACACCCGTTTTTACCTTTCGACCGATTTTCAGGACGCAAAAATAAAGGATTACGACTTGCGGCGGCTGCCAATTATCTTTGTGCGAAATTTTTCAAACCGCTATGAAGAAGCAGCTTTTCGATATCCTTGGAATAATATTGCCAATCCTGATCATCCTGCTCGGCATCTCGAGGTTGTTTATAAAGAAAACGAAGGGAATTAATGGTAGCATTACTTTGCTCGCTATCCTGTTGCTCGTGGTAGGACTAATACAGTTTTTTGTATTCCCCGCCCGCACAGAAACGTCAACAGACAGCAAAGCAGTGCCCCTTACGGTCAGCAAACACAGTGAAGCTTTCAACCAATCCATAGAAAATGTTTTGACAGCCTACTTAAAGGTTACCGAAACCTTTGCAGGTACGGATACCGTTAAGATCGGTCAATCGGTGAGTGAATTGGAAACGGCAGTTAATAGTTTCCAGATCCAGGAATTGCAGGTAGATACGCTCATTTACCAAACAGCTTTACAACCTTATGAAAATGTAAAGGCAGAACTGGTATCGATGAAGAGCGATCCCTCTCTTGCAGAAAAAAGAAGCTCACTCAATATTCTTTCCAACGAGTTATTTACATTATTAAGAATCGTACGATACGATTTGGCAAGGCTACACTGGCTGGAGTGCGCTACCGCATTTGGTGAGGGTATTCCAGGCAACTGGATCAGCAAGTCTGAGTCGTCAGTTAATCCATACGGTCAGGAGAATTGTGTTGAAACAAAAACCACGCTCAATTTCGTGGCTGCAGACTCAACAAAAAAATAATAAGAATATTGTGGCATCTATGAAAAAGGCAGGGAGTGTATTTGTGGTGTTGCTAAGTTTACTTTGCTGCCTTTCGGCGCAGCCACCCGCTGTAGGCAATTCGACGACGCGTTACACACTCAATGGTTATGTAAAAGACAGTCTCTCTGGCGAATCTATTATTGGCGCCACGATCACCGTTAATGGACAGTCAAAAGGCGTGGCCAGTAACCAATATGGTTTCTATTCGCTGACCCTGGAAGAAGGTGAGTATATTATCACTGCATCCCATGTGTCGTACCAGGTAAAGCCGGTTACAATTACGCTTACGCAAAATCAATCATTCAATTTCGATTTATTGTCCCGCTCCGCGAGCAATACCGAAGTGGTAGTTTATTCCCGTAGGCGCGATGCGAATGTCAAGAATGCTCAAATGGGGAAAGTTGATCTATCGATCAATCAAATAAAAAATGTACCCGCATTCATGGGTGAAGTGGATCTGCTGAAAGTAATTCAACTCTTACCTGGCGTACGCAACGCAGGGGAGGGGAATGCAGGGTTTTATGTACGTGGTGGAGGGCCGGATCAAAATCTTATACTGCTGGATGATGCAGTAGTTTACAATACTGGTCATCTCTTTGGATTCTTTTCTGTATTTAATAGCGATGCTATCAAAAACGTGTCGCTTATCAAGGGGGGTATGCCTGCTCAGTATGGCGGACGTCTTTCTTCGGTGCTGGACGTGTCGATGAAAGATGGCAATATGAATAAAATGCAGGTGGAGGGGGGCATTGGTTTAATCGCATCACGTTTTTCCATACAGGGACCCATTAAAAAAGATAAGGCTTCTTTTATTCTGTCTGCCCGGCGAACATATGTAGATGCACTCGCTACGCCATTTATAAAAAAAACGAGTGATTTTCATGGATCGGGTTACTATTTCTACGATCTGAATGCTAAAGTCAATTATCGCTTTTCAGATAAAGACCGTCTTTTCCTCAGTGGATATTTTGGCAGGGATGTATTTGATTTCAGGAATGCAAAACGTTCTTTCAAAACCAAGATACCATGGGGCAATAGTACCGCAACCTTACGATGGAATCACGTTTTTAACCGGCGGTTATTTTCCAATACCACGCTTCTTTACAATGATTATAAATTCAAATTTGCGGCGGCGCAGGATAATTTCGAGATCGGCCTGTCGTCTGGAATCAAGGACCTGAGCCTGAAGACAGACTTTGATTATTATCCCATTCCCAATCATAAACTGAAGTTTGGCGGGCTTATTACTCATCATAATTTCATCCCCAATGTAGCATCGGGCAGGCAGGACTCCATCGTATTTACTCCGAATAACGAAACGGAAAAATTTGCAGCCGAAACGGCCCTTTATATACAGGATGATTGGGAGCCGGGTGAAAAATGGAAGATAAACTATGGCATACGCTGGAGCACATTTACACAGATAGGCCCTTACACCCGCTATACGCGTGATGTAGATGGCAATAAGCTCGACAGCACCTCCTACACAGCATTCGAACCTGTAAAAACATACGGAGGATTTGAACCACGCGTGACCCTACGCTATGCTATTAACGATGATATGTCGGTGAAAGCTTCTGTAACCAGGAATATCCAGTATATCCATCTCGTGAGTAATTCAGGTACAACCTTGCCGACTGACTTGTGGGTTCCGAGTACCTATGTCGTGAAACCGCAAGTAAGCTGGCTGTACGCTGCAGGACTTTTCAAAAACTTCAACGACAACACCTGGGAAACATCGCTTGAGATATATTACAAGGACATGGAAAACCAGATCGAGTATGTAGAAGGCTATACGCCTTCATTAAAAGATCCGGAACTCGACTTTGTTTTTGGAAAAGGCTGGAGCTATGGTGCAGAGTTGTTATTAAATAAAGTAAAAGGAAGATTTACTGGCTGGATCGGCTATACACTTTCGTGGACATGGCGCAAATTTCCCCAACTGAATGATGGTGAAACTTACCCTGTCAAGTACGATCGCCGGCACGATCTTTCCGTTGTAACCAACTTTGAAATAAATAAAAATTGGAGGGTGGGGGCCGTGTTTGTGTATGGAACCGGCAATGCAATTACACTCCCTGAACGGTTTTACATTATTAATGGTGTGCTCACACAGGAATACAGCAAGCTGAATCAATATCGGATGAAAGCTTATCACAGGCTCGATCTGTCAGCTACCTATACGCCAACACCTAAAAAGAAAAGGAAACTCGAAAGCAGTTGGGTGTTTAGTATATACAATGTATACAGCCGGCTGAATCCCTATTTCATCTATTTCGACCAGGAAGGCAGTCCATATAATGGTACATTGGAGGTAAAGGCGCAGCAGGTGTCGCTTTTTCCAATCCTACCAGCGATAACGTGGAACTTCAAATTTTGATAACGTGATCTTGCATTCCGTTTGTGTTAGTCGTGTACCCTTCGTGTACTTTGTGACCTAATAAATCATTAGAATAATTTGAGCATCATGAAGAACACAAAGTGTACACGACATACACAAAGTAAAATATCGTGAGTTCCCTATAACCAGATGTAATTTTCCCGGGAAACTTCCATTCGCCCTTTAAGATTAATATAGTAAAGCACTAAAGCTTTGTATAATCCGTTTGAAAATACTAAACTGCATATTATGCATACATCTTCTTACCCCGGCATTGAAACCATTATCAGGGATTATATAGAAAACAGGGAACGTTTCCTGTTTTATGGTAAAAAAAGAGTGGATGCCGAAAAGGAATACAACAAGCTTCTTACGAAATATAATGGTGAGGAAAAATTATATACGCTTGATCATGCGAATAGTATCTATAATGCATATTGCGATATGATCACCTATGGCGAAAAAGCAACTGAAGCACAAAGCAACTTCATGATGAGTGAAGAAAAGCTGAAGGAAATTGGTCAAATACTTTTTGAGGCCACAATCACAGCAGATATTGCCATGACGCCTGCGATTAATGGGGGATCTCCCGTATCCCGCATGGTGCGGGTTGTGTATAATAATGGACAGGTGATGGTACATTGATGAGAAGTTAAAAGTTAAAAGATAAAAGATAAAAGTTGATCAAGATCGGATTGTCCGACCCTGATCAACTTTTATCTTTTCACTTTTATCTTTTATCTCTTACAACTTTTCCTCACTCTTGATCTTCACCTCGTCGCCTTCTACTTTTACTTTATAAATGCTGTTTGTAACTATTGTTCCCGATTCATTCATCCAAATCGACCGGGGCGTACTGTTTTCGATTAAGCGAACCTGGTACACATCTGTATTATCAGCAGCGCGCATGCGCGTAATATCATACAGGGAGGCACCATAGGTTGCTACCGCAGCACTTATTACCTCATCCGGTACGTGAGTACTGATTACGGGTAAAACAAGACGATATGCTTCACCTGTCAACTGAAGCACAAAGCAACTTCATGATGAGTGAAGAAAAGCTGAAGGAAATTGGTCAAATACTTTTTGAGGCCACAATCACAGCAGATATTGCCATGACGCCTGCGATTAATGGGGGATCTCCCGTATCCCGCATGGTGCGGGTTGTGTATAATAATGGACAGGTGATGGTACATTGATGAGAAGTTAAAAGTTAAAAGATAAAAGATAAAAGTTGATCAAGATCGGATTGTCCGACCCTGATCAACTTTTATCTTTTCACTTTTATCTTTTATCTCTTACAACTTTTCCTCACTCTTGATCTTCACCTCGTCGCCTTCTACTTTTACTTTATAAATGCTGTTTGTAACTATTGTTCCCGATTCATTCATCCAAATCGACCGGGGCGTACTGTTTTCGATTAAGCGAACCTGGTACACATCTGTATTATCAGCAGCGCGCATGCGCGTAATATCATACAGGGAGGCACCATAGGTTGCTACCGCAGCACTTATTACCTCATCCGGTACGTGAGTACTGATTACGGGTAAAACAAGACGATATGCTTCACCTGTATTGTTGTAATAAATTTGCGTAATCCTGTTGTTGTCAGTATAACCTGCACGCCACATATTTTCTACAGGCGTCCACGTTACTGTTGTAATTGTTGGATACGCAGTTTCAAAATTTACCTTGATCTCATTAGGCACACTATAGGCAGGGTTACTACCTGTTGTTTCCATCCGGTATGTGGTAACCTGGGCAGATAAACATAAGGTGGCCGCCATTAACATCGTCGAAAAAACTACCTTTTTCATAGGCCATTTTTTTTGTATTAAAAGAATTGATTTACGTATCAAGTAATACAAGGATAATGCCTGCCTGCACTATTCAATGATTTAATACCATTTGTGCAAAATTCACTGCATTTCATGAGTCAGAAATTCCCCAGGGTGAGATGAAAGATAAAAGATAAAAGATAAAAGTTGGGTGTACTCATTGTGGTGACTATCGAGTTAGTGCATAAAGAATTTATCAACATCACCCTAAAACAAAAGTGGCCCTAGTACGAAAACCTCGAA
>CBFGYO010000195.1:0-6532 GCA_965652975.1 uncultured Chitinophagaceae bacterium
ATTTCTCAGAAAAATTCTCTGGCGTTATCACAACAGGTTACACAAGTTTCTTTGGTAAAACGATCGACTTTGGTTTTGGTGAGGTAGATGTAGATGCAGTTGGTCTTATTCCAATCATTGCAGGTGTACGCGTGTACCCATCAACTTCTTTCTTTATCGGAGCTCAGGCTGGTTATGGTATCCTTACCGGCGGTGGAGAAAGTGAAGGTGCATTCATGTACCAACCACAAATTGGTTATAATGCTGAAAAATTCCAGTTAGCACTTAATTACAATGCACTGTCAAAAGATGGCAGCACATTGGGACATATCGGTCTTACTGGTATTTTCAAATTCGGTGGTAGCGGTGGCAGTCATTAATAATAATATGCTCGCTCACAAAAGAGGCCGGGGTTTCCCCGGCTTTTTTATGCCTATTAATAATTAATAGTAGCCTGCATATTTCAGAGCAATCAAAACTATTTTTGCATAAATGCAGAATAATACCACATTCAAAAAACAAAAATTATGAAACGATGCCTGGTGATCTTGCTGTTAATGGTTTCCTGCACGCTCAGTGCCCAAATCCAGGAAGGAACGTTTTTAGCGGGCGGTACATTATCGTTTCAGTCTACAAATTATTCGGCGGGTAATAGTAAAACGAGTACCTGGAATCTTACACCCGGGGGTGGATATTTTTTTATTGACCGCTTTGCGGCGGGAGCACGCGTATCATTCACGCATATCAGCAACGACGCTGATAGCTATTCTGATATCCTGGCGGGTCCATTTGCACGTTTTTATTTTTTACCTGCAACACGCAATACAAATATTTTCCTCGAAGCTGAATATCTCTTTGGAAGTGAAAAGTATGATGATTTTGATGCTGTCGGAAAGACACAGCTGGGTATTGCAGCAGGCCCATCATTTTTTATTAACCCTTTTATCGCCGTGGAAACTGTCGTAAGCTGGCAATCGATGAAATATAAAGGTGGAGATGGCCGCTATAATACACTGGGTATTGGTATCGGTTTTCAGTTTCACCTTCGTTGCAAAGAGGATAAAGAGGGGAAATAATTTCACTCTCAAGTCGCATCCTTACTACAGTCGCCATCAAGCTTATTAATAATTAACGGAAAAACAAGCTGGTTTCAATAGGAATATAGCGCCTAACTTATTAATAACCTGTAAGATCACTGGCTTGGCATGGTTTTTTAAAAGAAGGGGGTGAGAACAGTGATTTACGCTATTAATTATCCTAAACCAGTTAATTTATGAAAAAGCTTGTGTTGATCTTTTCAGCCACAATATTTCTTACGTTATCGAACCATGCGCAACAAGTACATTTCGGACTAAAAGCAGGAGTGAATTTCGCAAAACTTAGCCAGGAACCTGAGGCTGATTACGAAATGAAAACAGGTGTTCACGTAGGTGGGCTTGCTCACATTCATATCAGTGATCAATTTGCGGTACAACCTGAATTGATGTATTCTACACAGGGAACCAAGTTTGAAAATCTTGTAGCAAAACGCGATTATCTAAATATCCCCGTACTGGCTCAATTCATGTTTGGTGAAGGTTTTCGCCTTCAAACAGGACCCCAGGTAGGATTTTTAATAAGTGCAAAAAATAAAAATGGGGATACGGAAACAGAAGTTAACGACTATCTCGAAACAGTAGACTTTGCCTGGGTAATTGGTACGAGCTATTTATTTCCCGGAGGCATTGGTATAGACGCAAGGTACAACCACGGCCTTTCAGATGTTTATGAAGATAATACCATTAAACAAAACAACAGGGTATTCCAGGTGGGATTGTTCTACCAGTTTATGCATAACAATAAAACCAAAACCCACACTCAGACAAAATAATTTCATACAGTGATCAATGTAAGGAAGCCTCTTTGATGGGGCTTTCTTATTTTTACAAAAAAAAGTTGAAACCCATTCTTTCATCCAATCATCTCGATCTTACTATAAAAAGACTGGCTCACCAGATCCTCGAGAATAATACGGACCTGGCAAATACAGTCGTAATTGGACTGCAACCGCGGGGTATTTTTCTTTCCGATCGTATCGTGGAAGAAATGCGAAAAGAAATTCCTGCCGGTAATATACCTTATGGCAAACTCGATATTACTTTTTACCGTGACGATATCCGCAAAGAGTTACATGTGGCCAACCAGACAGACATCCCTTTTTCTGTAGAAGGGAAGCGTGTAGTATTAATTGATGATGTGTTGTACACGGGCAGAACCATCCGCGCAGCGCTCGATGCCCTGCTCGATTTTGGCCGCCCCGAAAAAGTGGAACTATGCGTGCTGATCGATCGTCGGTTTAGCCGCCAGTTGCCGATTCAACCTGACTATACCGGTAAGTCAATAGACTCCATTATTTCCCAAAAAGTAAAAGTGGAATGGGACAAGAAGCAGGTTGTTCTTTATTAATAAAATACTAAAAGACTAGATAAAAGATAAAAGTTAAAAGATAAAAGTGGATCAGCTTCGAGCTTCGAGGTGCGAGCTTTGAACTAATTAGCCTAAACTTTTATCTTTTAGCTTTTATCTTTTATCTCTTTTTTCCCCTAATTTCGCACTTTAATGCAACTATCCACTCGACATTTACTCGGCATTAAAGACCTCTCACCCCAGGACATTACCCTTATTTTACAGACAGCAGAACAGTTCAAGGAAGTATTGCAGCGACCGGTAAAAAAAGTACCGTCACTGAGGGATGTAGTGATTGTAAACTTATTTTTTGAAAACTCCACGCGCACAAGGATATCGTTCGAGCTCGCCGAAAAGCGATTATCTGCAGATACAGTCAATTTCTCCGCTTCAGCATCATCTGTCTCTAAAGGCGAAACCCTCCTGGATACGGTCAACAATATTTTATCCATGAAAGTGGACATGGTGGTAATGCGGCATAGTGCGAGCGGTGCACCCCACTTTTTGGCCAAACATATACCTGCGGCAATTATCAATGCAGGTGATGGCATTAATGAACACCCTACACAGGGTCTGCTCGATGCATTATCAATAAGGGAAAAGACGGGTACTTTGGAGGGCAGGAAAGTAGCGTTGATCGGCGATATTATGCATAGTAGGGTGGCACAAAGCAATATCTATCTCCTCAAAAAAATGGGAGCGGAAGTTACCGTATGCGGACCTCCCACGCTCATACCAAAATATATTAGCCAGGCACTGGGCGTAAACGTAAGTTATAATCTCAGGGAAACCCTCGAGTGGTGCGATGTGGCGAACGTATTGCGAATACAACTGGAGCGGCAAAACCAGGTGTTGTTTTCATCGCTGCGTGAATATAGCCTGGCATACGGCATCAACAGAAAATTGCTCGATAGCCTGCACAAAGAGATTGTGATCATGCATCCTGGCCCGATAAACAGGGGCGTGGAACTGGATAGCGATGTAGCCGACAGCAAGCAATCCATCATCCTGCAACAGGTGGAAAATGGCGTAGCGGTGCGCATGGCAGTGTTATATTTGTTGTCAAACAGGTCGAATTGATCATCCTTGCTGCACTGGAATACTCTTAAAAAATAACCGTTTAATATATGTCCCGTATTTGCTTATTTCCCGGAACATTTGATCCCTTAACCCTGGGACATGTAGATATTATCAATAGGGCAATTCCCCTGTTTGATAAGATAATTGTAGGTATAGGTTTGAATGCAGCGAAAGCACCGATGTTTACTGCCGATCAACGCTTGCAATGGATCAGCGACATTTATCGGGATGAAGAAAGGGTAGAGGGCGCAGTATATGAAGGACTAACCATTAATTTTTGCAAAAAAATGGGCGCCCAGTTTATTCTCCGTGGCATTCGGTACGTGAGCGATTTTGAATACGAAAAAACAATCGCAGATGCCAATAGAACACTCGACAAAACTATTGAAACAATTTTCTTAACTGGTGAGCCGAAGTACACCTCTGTAGCTTCTACCATCGTACGGGATATTATTCGCAATGGCGGTAATGCGGCACCTTTTTTACCAGAGATCGTATCGGCATCTTTAAATAAATAGTCATGAGTATCTGGTTCGATAAAGAACTTTCCGTGGAGAAATTAAAACCTCTCAATAAAAACACGATGAACGAGCATCTCGGCATCGAGTGGACGGAAGTGACTAGTAACAGCCTCAAGGCAAAAATGCCGGTAGACCATCGCACCTTACAACCGTACGGCTTACTTCATGGCGGCGCTTCCTGCGTACTCGCCGAGTCATTGGGTAGCGTTGCTGCAGCGATGGTGGTAGATCACACAAAATTCTATTGCGTCGGTATCGAGATCAATGCAAACCATGTGCGCAGCGCACGCGAAGGGTATGTAACGGGTGTAGCCACACCATTGCATATTGGCAACAGTACCCAGGTGTGGGATATAAAGATCTACGATCAAAAAGAAAAGCTGGTATGTGTAAGCCGCCTAACGGTGGCCATTATGCCACGAAAAGATCAGGCTCAATAAGCCCTGTAACGGTTTAATACATCTGCAACGGAGGGAAAGCTTTTGGGAATATAATAATCAAGCTCCTCTGGTTTCACCCATTTTATTTCATGAATGTCTTCCTCTACCTGTGGCACCAGAGTCTGATTGCCATTACCGAGCATGCGGTACCAGTGCG
Source organism: uncultured Chitinophagaceae bacterium (assembly GCA_965652975.1). Taxonomy (GTDB): domain Bacteria; phylum Bacteroidota; class Bacteroidia; order Chitinophagales; family Chitinophagaceae; genus CADEDV01. The sequence goes on from CBFGYO010000195.1 coordinate 4,623, forward strand.
ATTCTTTCAGGATAAATTTTGATCCTTCATGATAGGTATGATGAGTAACTAAAAGTGGATCTTCCAGTTTTACCTTAGTAAGACCCGTTTCTTCCTGTACCTCACGTACGGCACATTCTTCCAGCTTTTCACCTTTATCCAGTTTCCCTTTCGGTAGATCCCATTTTCCTTTCCGAAATATCATAAGTATCTCTGCTGTTTCATTGCGCACAAGTCCACCAGCAGCCAGTACCAAAGTAAATTTCTTATAAAATGCTTTCTTCAACGCTTCGAAATCGTGATGAAAAAAAACACCTGCATGCACTTTTTCCAATTGCATTTCATGGATCATGCTTTTGACGGTATGAGTGTCGAGCTCATCGATAAAAATGGCATCGTCATGATGCAGGTAAGGTTCTATCGATGCATCTATATTATCACAAAGGAATAGCGGCTTGTCGTTGAAGTAGATCTTGATGTACAATTTTTTAGTTTTGGTTTCTTTACCTTCGCCGCATGACGAATGAAAAAGTTGTTGCAGAAAAACTTCTTCAAGTTAATGCAGTTAAATTAAATCCCGAACAACCTTTTACATGGGCAAGCGGCTGGAAGAGCCCGATATATTGTGACAATCGCAGGGTGTTGTCATTTCCTTATGCGCGGGATTACATCAAGTCGGAATTATGCAACCTGTTGTTTGAAAAATTTCCTGATGCCCAATTGCTGGCAGGCGTTGCTACAGCGGGCATTGCCTGGGGTGCGATGGCTGCCGACCAGCTCAAACTTCCGTATGTATATGTGCGGCCAAAACCCAAGGAGCATGGATTGGGCAACCAGATCGAGGGTTATTTTGAAAAGGGACAAAAAACGGTGGTGATTGAAGACCTGGTGTCTACGGGAAAAAGCAGTTTGCAGGTGGTAGATGTACTAAAGAATGCCGGTTTGGAAGTAACCGGCCTGGTGTCGCTTTTTACCTACGGATTTCCTGTTGCAACCGAATCATTTGCCAGCGCATCTGTTGAATACTATTCCCTGACCAATTATCCAACCCTGATCCAGCTTGCCCTGGAAAAAGGGCTGGTACGCGCGGAGCAGGAGGGTATTCTGTTAAAGTGGCGGGATGACCCTGCTAATTGGAAGGGAATTCAATAATTTGCCAGCAAATCATACCAAATGAAGAAACTCATTGTTGCCAGCCTGCTTGTTTTTGGTCTAGCCACAGCAGCGCAATCCCAAACCAAGGGATTGCTCACCGCTAAGATAAAAACGCCCAATGCGCTTTGTGAGGCCTGTAAAACCAGGATTGAAACTTACCTTAAACGTTACGACGGCGTACTTTCCATTGTCGTAAATTATCGCAAGGGAGAAACGCAGGTAAAATACCTGACCGACCGTATCAATATCGAAGAGATAAAGACCGCCATTGCCAATATTGGTTATGATGCGGATGATGTGCCCGCAGCAGAAGATGCTTATGCAAGGCTCCCAAGAACCTGTAAGAAGGCTGAAGATGGAGGAGCACATCCCAAACCCAAAGTGCCGGCTGTTCCGGCTCCTGCTCAATAAAGTTCAACCCGGATGTCCGGGTTTTTTCATGCTCATTTATAGCTTTAGCACGATCGTATCAGTGTAAGATACGGGCACGTTTTTGTAAATACCGGATCGGCCTACGCGTACGGTGCCTTTTACGTGCACAATTGATGGTTCGTTGAACAGGGTTTTGCGGGCATACTCCATCATCCTGCTCGTTTGCACCTCGCCCTGCACCGGGATACGAAAAGTACTCCTGGCTGGAATATTGACTTCCTCTGTATTGATAAAATGACCCAGGCGGGCGCTGTCTACAAATAAATCGCAATCGATTTTCAAAAGGTGTAGCCCAAACTTATTGGGATTATTAAAGCGCACATTGGCCGTAATGGTCGTTGTCG
>CBFGYO010000196.1:0-6525 GCA_965652975.1 uncultured Chitinophagaceae bacterium
TAACTACGAAACAACGAAAAAACAGTGCCGCCAAGTGTAAAAAACTTGTTATAAACCAATTCTTTCCGCAAGCTGAGGTTAATTAACATCTGTGGAGAATAGCCAGCTTAAAAAACAAAGGTTTTTATCAGGTTTTCAGGGGTGAAAAAGGTAGATTTGCAAGCCTTCAAAACACCCTGTTTTAAACGCTATTTTTTACGCTAACAGATTATAAGACAAAGACTACATGGAAGAGAATTTAGGACCGCAGGAAACCAGTGACATCAACAGGATCATTCCCGTCAACATCGAGGAACAAATGAAAACCGCTTACATCGATTATTCGATGTCGGTTATTGTGGGCCGCGCATTGCCCGATGTGCGGGATGGGTTGAAGCCGGTACACCGCCGCGTGCTGTTTGCGATGAATGAGCTTGGTATTCACTACAATCGCCCTTATAAAAAATCCGCCCGTATTGTAGGGGAGGTGCTGGGTAAGTATCACCCGCACGGAGATACCTCAGTGTACGACGCCATGGTTCGTATGGCCCAGGAATGGAGCATGCGCTATACCCTTATCGACGGCCAGGGAAACTTTGGTAACCAGGATGGTGACGGCCCGGCAGCAATGCGGTATACAGAAGCAAGGCTTGAACGGCTTGCCGAACACATGCTTGATGATATCGAGAAGGATACCGTCGATTACCAGCTCAATTTCGATGATTCGGAAAAAGAGCCAACCGTGTTGCCAACCCGAGTACCACAATTACTGATCAATGGTTCAAGCGGAATTGCCGTAGGTATGGCTACGAACATGATGCCGCACAATCTTACCGAGACTATCGACGGATGCGTGGCTTATATCGACAACCGCGACATTACGATAGAGGAACTAATGCAATATGTTAAAGCGCCTGACTTCCCAACAGGTGGCATCATATACGGCATGGAAGGCGTAAAAGCCGCTATGCACTTTGGACGTGGAAGGGTAGTGGTGCGTGGCAAGCTCACGATAGATGCCAAGCCCAGCGGACGGGAACAGATTATCATCACCGAAGTGCCGTACCAGGTAAACAGGGATACCCTGATCAATCGCATTGGCGAACTGGTAAATGAAAAAGTGATCGATGGTATCGCGCACGTGAACAATGAATCGAATAATAAAGAAGGCACCCGCCTGGTAATCGACCTGAAGAGGGATGCTATCGCAAATGTTATCGTCAACCAGTTGTACAAACTCACCGATCTGCAAACTTCTTACGGCATCAACAATGTCGCGATTGTAAAAGGCAGACCGCGAACGCTCACATTAAAAGATCTTATCAGCGAATTCGTTGAGTTTCGTCATGACGTAGTAGTACGCAGAACGAAATTCGAACTGAAAGAAGCTGAGAAAAGAGCACATATACTACAAGGATATTTGATAGCGCTGGATCACCTGGACGAAGTGATAAGCCTGATCCGCAGTTCTGCTACGCCGGATATTGCAAAAGACAATTTGATCAATGCGGGTTGGGGGCTAGATGAAATTCAGGCGAAAGCCATTCTTGAACTTCGCTTGCAGCGTTTGACGGGACTGGAAAGAGAGAAGATCAAGGAAGAATATGATGAGCTGATGAAATTGATCGCATACCTCAACGACTTGCTTTCGAATGAAGGGAAACGATTTGAGTTGATCAAAACCGAGCTACTCGAGATCCGCGATAAATTCGGTGATGCACGTAAAACGGAGATCACCTACCTCGATGATGAAGTAAAGATCAAAGACCTGATCAAAGAAGAAGATGTTGTGATCACCATATCACATCTCGGGTATATTAAACGAACACCAGCGGATGAATACCGCGCGCAACGCCGCGGGGGCAGGGGAGTGATTGGTGGTAAAACGCGTGATGAAGATTATATCGAACATCTCTTTGTCGCTTCTACTCACCATACGATGCTGTTCTTTACGGAAAAGGGTCGTTGCTATTGGCTTAATATCTGGGAAATTCCTGAAGGAGAAAAAACCGGGAAGGGCAGGGCAATTCAAAATCTTATTCAATTACCGCCTGATGATAAAGTAAGAGCGATCATCGACGTAAGGGATTTGAAGGATGAAGAATTTGTGAAGTCGCATAATATCCTGCTTTGCACAAGAAAGGGGATCATTAAAAAAACAGAGCTCGCCGATTTCAGCCGCCCACGCCAGACAGGTGTAAATGCAATTACAATCGTAGAAGGCGATGAGCTGCTTGATGCTAACATGACCGATGGAAAATGCGAGATAATGATGGCCGTGAAGAGTGGTCGCGCTATTCGTTTTTCAGAGGAAAAAGTAAGAGCTACCGGTCGTGGTGCCATTGGTGTAGCAGGTATAGAAGTAGAAGACATACAGGATGAAGTTGTTGGTATGATTTGTGTTAATCCTGAAACCGATTCCGACAAAACTGTACTGGTGGTAAGTGAAAAAGGTTTTGGCAAAAGAACCGCGGTTGACGAATACCGGTTTACCAACAGGGGAGGAAAAGGGGTAAAAACCATTAATGTCACAGAAAAGACAGGTGCGTTGGTGGGAATACTGGATGTGAAACCCGACCAGGACCTGATGATAACTTGTAAAAGTGGCGTTACCATCCGCATGCCGGTGGGTGGAATCAGCGAACAGGGAAGGGCGACGCAAGGTGTAAAACTGATCCGCCTGGATGAGGGAGACGAGATTGCAGCGATTACCAAACTGGATGATGAACAGGCTGCTGCCGCTGCATTACAAGGAGATACGCAAATAAACGGTACGGAGGCAACGGATACACCGCCAAATCCATCTGAATAATAGCAAAAAATAAAAATCAACTTTCAATTAAGCTGTATGAAAAGAATTTTCTTATCACTTATTCTCTTCTCTTTCGCTTTAGGCGCTACCGCTCAAAACTATGAGACAGCCAAAAATCTTCTTGCGCTGGGACAGGCCAGGAAAGCAAAAGAAGAGGTTGACAAAGGAATGGCCAACGCTAAATATGCAGCCAAACCGGAAGCATACCTGTTGAAAATGGCTGCCTATTCCATGCTGGCGCTCGACCCTGCGGTAAAAGGCACGCCTGAAGCACTTACACTTACAACAGAGGCCGAAGCTGCATTTGCAAAATATAAAGAAATGCAACCTGATCTTTCACTACTGAAAGATCCCATTTACCAGAATGCACCCATCAATCTTTATTCATCGCTCTTTACCATAGGCTATAAGGATTATGATAAAAAGAATTGGGAAGGCAGCTACCAGACATTTAAAAAAGTAGTTGACATCTCCGATATGCTGATCCAGCAAAAATTGATGTCGGTAACGGTAGATACCAATAGTCTCATACTAGCCGGTGTAACTGCTGAAAGCAGCAAGCACGACGATGATGCCGCAAAGTATTATGCAAGACTTGCCGACATCAGGTTAAAAGACAAGGAATATGAGAGCATTTATCGTTTCCTGGTAAACAATAGTTTCCGGAAAAATGACATGGCTTCTTTCGAAAAATACAGGAAGCTCGGCAAAGAACTTTACCCACAAAGTGAATTCTTCGATTTTGATAAAGTGGACTTCGCAGTAGGACTGGAAGAAACTTTACCAGCGAAAATCACTGCAGTGGAAAAAGTGCTTGCTTCTGATCCTTCAAACTATAAAGCAAATTACCTGCTTGGAGGTTTGATATATGATACGCTTAATGCCACCGAAGGAGCGCCATTACCAGCTAATTATGTTGAACTGGAAAATAAAATGATCAGCTCGCTGCAAAAAGCCAATGAGATCAATCCGTCGTCAGAGAATCCGCTGATCTATCTTGGTGGACACTACATCAATAAATCAAAAAGAATCAACGAAGAAAGAAAGAAGCATGCAGTGGATATGAAGGCACGTACAAAGCCCGGTACTGCAGCATCGAAAGAAGATGTAGCAAAAAGAGATGCCCTGGATAAGGAATATGCACAGGCATTGGACGCAACAATTGCTCCGTATGAAAAAGCCGCCGCCCTTTATGCTGCCAAATCAAACTTAACGATGAGGGAGAAGCAACAATACAAATACATTGCTGCTGACCTCGGCGAGATCTATGCTTATAAGAAAACACAGGCCAAGAACAAACCGGCCGACCTGGCCAAGTTTACCGCGGAAGAGAAAAAGTGGAACGACCTGTACGACTCAATCAAATAATACATAAAAAAATAAAACGAATGTTACCGGAGTGGTAACATTCGTTTTTATGATCGTATATTGGGCAAAAGAAGGGCAAGGCCGGAAACGGCTCACCCAAAAATTCACACCTATGATCAGGCCTGTAGCCACACTGCTCCTGCTATTAATTTCCTGCATGCTGTCCGCCCAGTCGCTGGAAGAAATCAAGTCCCTGGCAGGAAAAAATCAATGGGACAAAGCAAAAAATGGGATCGAAAAATTTCTTGCACAGCCGGCACATACTACCAATTCAGAAGCCTGGCAACTCAAATCACTGATACTTTACAGGATCGTAACGACAGATGCCTACCGGCACCTTGCCCCAAATGGATATCGCGAATCATTTGAAGCGTATAAACGATACCTCGACCTGGCGGCAAAAGAAAAGTCAGGCTCACCGAAAGACCACGAAATACTGTTTGGTATCTGCTTCAGCAATATTGAAAAGGCCAACAATGAATTCCAGCACAAACGTTACGAGCAGGCCCTTGCTTCCTTCTTAGAAGTGGAAGAAATGGAAGACTATATTGTAAAAAAAGGATTGAGCTACCAGGATTTCAACTTTCCCGTGTACGATACACAACTATATGTAAATATCGCTGCTTCGGCAGTGAGTGCCAGGCGCGAGGATGTTGCATTGCGTTACTACCAGAAGATCGCAGATAAGAAAATCGCCAGCAAAGGATTTGATGGTATCTACCGCTACCTGGTTGATCGTTTCGACAGGAAAGGCGACAAAGTGATGCGTGACCGCTACCTCAACACCGGTCGCGAACTTTATCCGTCAGATCCATACTGGTGCCAGGTGGCCCTACGGGATGCGGGAACAGATAAAAAGAAGATACTGGCGCGATATGAAGAACTCGTGGCGGGTAGTTGTAATAACTATCTCACGCATTATAATTACGCTGTCGAACTGTATAACTATTCTTTCAAGCAACAGGTGCGTCCGGCGGATTTTGCCAAAGTTCATGTGCGGATACCTGAAGAACTAAAGAAAGCACTGGCCCTCGAACAAACTGTTGATGCCAACCTGCTGATGTGCCGTTATCATTTAATAATGGTGAATGACCTTATAGATGCCTATAATGCGGGAACCGACAAGGGGGTTGACTTATCAGCGAAAAAAGAATTGCTGGCAACGCAAATCAACCAGCGTTATGAAGAAGTACAACACTATGCATCGAATGCCTATAATCTCCTGCAGCCAACATCAAATCTTTCGAGTGCTGACAAGGAAAAATTTATTACTGCCTGCAAAATGCTCAGCGACTATTGGGAACGAAAAAATGACCGGGTAAAGCAAAAAGAGTATGATGACCGTATCAAGGAAGTGCAATGAGGAGATAAAAGTTAAAAGATAAAAGATAAAAGTTGATTAGGTCGGAATGCCTGGTCTTAATTCTATCTTATCCGTTTTGTTTGCTGCTTTCTTTTTTTTGGAGAATAGCGTCATAGAGCATCTGTACCTGTTTCTTTTTGGTACGGATCTCAATTTCGTCGGGCGAGTTGCGCTCCAGTGCTTCGAGTAGCTCCCTGGTGCTTTGAAATAAGAGTTCCATTAACCCTTCCAGGTGTAAGGCTCTCAATGTTTCATCGGTCATGTTGCTTCGGGTTTCTGATGCAAAGCTAAGGTGGATAGACGTATACTGTCAATCGTGGTTTTCCCTGATGTTTTGGACACGGTAGGGTAATTATGTTTCAAGGAGTTGGGACAGATTTTGTGCGAGTTGGGGAGGGGTATTACCTGGAAAGGCTAAGATTGGTTGTTTACCCGTCGGTAAGGAATTTTCGGCCTGCTAGATCCAGCCAAATCGAATGGCTAAAAATGCTATTAGAAAGACAAAAAAGATTACCCATACATTCTTCATAATAAGGTGTGACAGTTTTACCCAGAAGGAATTTTGGTTGTCGGTATTGGTAATGTCCGTTGTGGGTTCATTATTGGTATGGTGGGTAGGCATTTTTAAAGTTTCTTCAATATAGATAAATTTTGGAAAGAAGGTAGTAGGTGCAAACACTTAAGTGAAATTGGTGTTTGTTTTGCCACTATATAGCAATTGATATAAAAGCTATAAAGTCAAAAGTTATTATCTGAAAAATAAGCCAGAGTACAAGAGCTATCACTATGCAGATTATTGCTATCCAGATTGAACACCCGAAGCGAGATGATTGCCACCACTTCATTTACTAAGAATTTTGAAAATTGCCCTTTCGTTTTGGATTCAGACAAAAAGAAGATAAGATTTTTTAATCATTAAGACCATACGGGCAATCCCATAGAAGCCTAGCTTTTTTCTTTTAATCCCGACCGTGCGCCATTTAACATAATAGCTCAGTTATAT
>CBFGYO010000197.1:0-6513 GCA_965652975.1 uncultured Chitinophagaceae bacterium
TTGAAAGATAAAAAGTGAACGATAAGATAAAAGTTAAAAGATAAAAGATAAAAGTGGTATCTATGCGGGGACTCCGACTAAGTACCACTTTTATCTTTTAACTTTTATCTAAACTCTAGGCCTCCTCGTCAAATTCCTCCTCGTAATCTTTCCCACCCAGGTTCATCATGCTGCCGATAAGATCCTTGAATTCAATCTTGCTTTCAAATATTTTTTTGCTGATTAGCGAATACGATGCTAATCCATGCAGCACAAACTCCATCAATAATCCTGATTGAGCTTCATTTGCCTGCGCGAAATATTTTTTTACAAGTGAATGCAGACCATCTACCTTGTAAAGCAGCAGGATCTTCTCTTTGTCCGTAGTATTAAATGAAATATTGAGGTGATTGCCTTTATCAAACCATTGGGTTATGGGTTTGTAAGGGTTCTCATCTTCCTTTTCCTGTTGCGAAGGTTTGCCGGTATTTCTTCTTTTCTTTAAAGTATCAGGGTTAGGGAAGTATTGAACAAACTGCGATCGGATGGCGCGCTCCACAAGGTTCATGGCCACCTGGTAGGGACCTTCCTGCTCGCCTTCGTATACCAATTCAACCTTACCAGTAATCGATGGAATGATTCCGGCAAGATCGCCGATCCAAACCTGTGTATGTTTTTCTTTATTTACAATGGCCCGGCGTTCGGCGGAACTCACCGCATTTTCAAATGCTGAGATAGTAAGACGTGCACTCACACCACTTTTTTTATCCACCAGTTCACTGCTCCTTGCTTCGAATGCCACCTGTTCAATTAATCTTTTTACAAGGTCGCTGACTTTTACCACCGCCTTTTGTTCATCGCTCACACCAGCTTCCTGTTCCGTTATTTCCAAAGCATTTTCCAGCGATTTGGGATAATGCGTTAGTATCTGGCTTTCGATGCGGTCTTTTAATGGCGTAACGATGGAGCCGCGGTTAGTATAATCTTCGGGGTTAGCAGTGAATACAAACAAAATGTCCAATGGTAAACGCAGTTTGAAACCGCGTATTTGCACATCACCTTCTTCCAGGATATTGAAGAGCGCAACTTGTATACGTGCCTGCAGGTCGGGCAATTCGTTGATCACAAAAATACTCCGGTTGCTGCGGGGTATGATGCCATAATGCAGTACGCGCTCGTCGGCAAAACTTAATTTAAGATTCGCCGCTTTGATGGGATCGATGTCACCGATCAGGTCAGCAACACTTACATCAGGTGTTGCAAGTTTTTCACCATATCGCTCGCTGCGGTGTATCCAGTGGATGGCCGTTTCATCGCCATAAGTACTAATTTGTTCCTGTGCAAAGCGGGAAACAGGGCTAATTGGATCGTCATTAATATCACTGCCGGCTATTGATGGGATGTATTCATCGAGCAGGTCCACCATCTGCCTTGCCATCCTGGTTTTGGCCTGGCCGCGCAGGCCGAGAAAAAGAATATTGTGTTTACTCAGGAGTGCGCGTTCCACATCAGGGATTACCGTGTCTTCATAACCGACAATACCAGGAAACGTGGTTTCTTTATTGCTAAGTTTACTGATCAGGTTTTGCCGGATTTCTTCTTTGATGCTTCTTGACTTGTAGCCGCTTTTCTTTAATGCACCGAGGGTCTTTATTTTTTTGATGTCCATAATTTTTTAAGTGTTTAGTCAGCGTTAGCCTGCTTGTCGCTTTGTTTCTCGCGGCGAACGCAAAGATTAGTTGCGACGCGGCGATTATTTATTCCTCGCTCTCGCTCTGTTCCTCGCGCTGTTCTTGAGCTCCTAATAAACTGTTTTCCTCTTCCCGCTTTCAAAATCTTTAAAGATAAATGCCCCCAGTTTATCCAGCGAAGCGAAAAAGGCTTTACCATTATTGGTTTCGGTAAATTCCTGCACAAAGCGTTGCAAATACGGGTCGGTGGCAATCATAAACGTGGTGATTGGAATTTTTAGCTTCTTACATTGTGCAGCAAGGTTGATACAACGGTTGACAACTTTCCTGTCGAGACCAAAACTATTTTTATAATAACGTTTACCAATTTTCAGGCAGGTAGGTTTCCCATCTGTGATCATGAAGATCTGTTTGTTGGGATTCTTTCTTCGGCGTAGTATATCCATTGCCAGCTCAAGTCCCGCAACGGTATTAGTATGGTAAGGTCCCACCTGCAGATAGGGAAGGTCTTTTACTTCTATGGGCCATGCATCATTTCCAAATACAACTATATCAAGTGTGTCTTTCGGATACTTGGTAGTTATAAGTTCACTCAGCGCCATCGCCACTTTCTTTGCCGGTGTAATCCTGTCTTCACCATACAAAATCATGGAATGGGAGATATCGATCATCAGCACCGTGGATGTTTGTGCTTTAAAATCTGTTTCCCTGATGCTGAGATCATCTTCCTGCATGCTAAAGCTATCGATGCCATGGTTGATCTGCGCATTCCTGATTGATTCTGTGAAATCAATCTGCTCGAGCATATCACCAAAACGGAATTGCCGTGTTTCCGGATTTAATTCATCACCCTGGCCCGGTTTGAAACTGTGATGGTCACCCTGTTTGGTTTTCTTGAGCTTCCCGAAGATTTCTTCAAGACTTCTTTTTCGAATGCCCTGTTCGGTTTTTGGAGTGATCTTGATTTCACCTTGTTGGTTATCTTCGGTTACATAGCCTTTGTCTTTTAAATCGTCAACAAAGTCACCCATGCCATATTCATCATCTGTAAGCTGGTACTTTTTATCCAGCTCATTCATCCATTGCATGGCTTCGGCCACATCGCCGCTGGTATATGTGAGTAATTGCATGAAGAGGTCGAGCAGTTGGTCAAAACGGCTTTTCCCCGATGCATCGTTATCGAATTTGGTAAAATGGAACCCTCGCATAGTAAACTTATAAATTGCCGGGAATCCGGGAAGGGAAGTATATCTAAAAGAAACGTCTGTCACCCACACCCATCGCCCAATAGCAATTTACAACAAAAAATAAATGGAAAGGTTGATTTAACAAGGATGCCAACCCAGGTAAGGTTGGCATCCGTACTATATCCGATATTTTTTATATTCTATTTTCCTGAATCTTTTCTTCCAGTATCAGGACCGGCTCCTGTCTGGATTGATTGCTGACCTTCATTGATGGTCGGTGTCGTGGCGGCGCCTGGAGCGTATCTTTTTTCCAATGCATCGAGCAGGGTCATGAAATATTCGTTCCTTGCCGCTTCACCATTGGGGCCGTCATACTGGCCGTATAGATCTTCGCGATTCAACTTCAGGTAGTCGAAATAAGCTTTCTGCTGTTCAAAATCTCTTTTAAGGGCAGCTTTAACTTTTGCAACCAGGTCGACTTTGCCCGCCTTATAGGCCGCTTCGAGGAAGGATAGGCCATTAATATTATGCGAATTGCCACGACTCACCATCGCATATGGCAACACATCACTACTAATCAGTTGTTCACATTTTTCAAGCACTTTCAACGCTTCCTGTTTCTTTCCTGCATCTGCCAGGTTGCCTGCAGCTTCAGCATAAGAATTACGAATGCTTAGCACGTGCCGCCTGTTTTCCTCGTCGAAATAAACACCCTTCTTACTGTCAAACACAAATTTGTTCATCAGGTTGCCGTATATGGAATCAGTATTGATATCACGCTGGTAAGTATTGATCAGCCAGTTGTTCGACATATTGGTTGTTCTTACCGGAACCAGCCTGTACGACATACCATCTTTTCTCAGGTATTCAATAAACCCGAGCTCATCGATTGGCGAAGTAAAGTAGATGGGGCGCTGCCATTTATTTGAAGCAATAATGTTCAGGATCATCAGGTCGTTTCGCTGCAAATAGTTGCGCGGAATTTCAAACCTTACTTCGGGTACTACATTGTCTGTAGGTAGTACCGTACCATTCTTGCGTACCAGGTCCTGGTCTACGGGGATGCTGAACCTGCGAACAGGATAAGTATCCGGACCAACATCTCTACCTTCTTCACCCAATACCTGCCTTCCAAACACATTCTTCATGGCATCATATAAAGGATAATAAGTTTCCTGGTTGATGTTGCCTGTTGTTGGCGGCTGATAATACAATTGCGCGCGGTTGCCGCCTTCTATCTGTTCAGGACTCCATATTACATCTACCGAATCGGCATTGTTTACTTTGTAACGAAGCTGGTTGATATACCAGTCAATGCCAAGCAAACTATTATTGATGATGCGTATATCAGGGCGTACACCTTCTACTTCCTGTGCATACCAGAGCGGATAGGTGTCATTATCGCCAAAGGTGAAAATAATAGCATTAGGCGCGCAGCTTTCCAGGTAATTCTTAGCGAGGTCAGGTGCTAATGTCTTTTTACTCCTGTCGTGATCATTCCATTCCTGCTGCGCCATGATCAGGGGTACAATCAAACAAACTACTGCTGTTGCGATATTCAATATGCGCGCATTTTGCCCGCCCGATGATACTGCTCGCAATAGATAGGTGATTAGTGCTGTCACTGCTGCATATATAACCGTGGCGTAAATAGACGTCATTACTACCGATCCAAAAGTTTCGTCTGCTGTACTCATCGCCATTATCAGGAACGTAAGTATAGAGCCATGCGTAAGCACCTGCTGGAATGTGATCTTATCAGCCTTTTCGCGGGCCATGCGTACAAAAGCAACGACTGCCAGCCCGATCCAAATCGCAAATGCATAAAAGGATCCTACATACGCATAGTCACGTTCACGCGGCTGGCTACCTGGTTGATTAAGGTATAACACCACCGCCACACCAGTAAGGAAGAATAGCAGGAAACTTACAATCCAGTCCTTACGATTTTTAAGAAACTGGTATACGCATCCTACGATACCCAGGATGAAAGGGAGAAGGAAGAGTTTATTATTCGCCTTATTAGTTCTGATACTTTCAGGCATCCTGGCCTGGTCGCCCAAACGCTTATTATCCATAAAAGGAATTCCCGATATCCAGTTGCCATCCCTGATATTACCCGCGCCCTGGATATCGTTTTGTTTACCGGCAAAGTTCCACATGAAATAGCGCCAGTACATAAATCCATTCTGATAGGTAAAGAACCAGCGGAAGTTATCGCCATAGCTGGGCACCTTAACCGCCAGTTTCTCACCGGGTCCTACCATCTGGCCACGACGAACACGGATTGAGTAGTTGTCATCTACCGAATAGTTTTGCGTTTTGCCTTCCCTGTTTTGCGTTACTATCTGGCCATCGCGGGCTTCTGCTATTATCGCCTGCTCAGGTGCAGTAATAACGGGCAGGTTGAGCCAGGTTATATAGGTATCAAAATGGTTTTGGTCATTGCTCGAATCCCAAATCCTTGGAAATATCTGTTTGTCTTTCGATTCGTATTCATAATCGCGGGCGCGACCGATCTCAATATATTTTTTCTCACCTTTTACGTACCTCATTTCACCTTCGCTGAATACAGCATAGCCATTGTCGTCGCGTTTTACATCGGCGAGGAAATGTGGTCCGTAAACAATGGGTGCGGATCCGTATTGTTCACGACTGAGATAATACACCAGGTTTACCGGGTTGTCGACATTGTTCATATCAATCGCCGGGTTGGCGTTGGAACGTATCAATGCGGTGAAATACATGAAATAACCCAGCATGATGAATGCGTAACACCAGAGAGAAAGTTTGAGAATACGAAGAGCGCCAGGCCTGAGGAAGCGCGCAATTGCATACGCAGCTCCAGCCACGAGCAGGAACTTAAAGAACTTAAGTGCACCTCCACCCGTACTGGCAATAAAAGGTAATAAGGATAATAAAAGGAAAGCAACAAAGAATATCGTCAACACCGTTTTGGATGTAGTACGCTCGTTGAATCGCAGTGCCCATACTATAAGGCCTGCTAATAGGAGGAAGTAAACGGCAAAGCCAGAGAAAAATGGCATGCCTAATGAGTTAACAAATAATACATCGAAGATCCCTGCCGCCTTCATCGAATACTGTATTACGCCTACCTGCACGATGCCGGTAATAATACATCCAATGATAAATGCAAACACAGCACCCCAGGTTGTGGCTTTATAACGACGATAGTAATAGATCATTACGATCGCAGGGATAGTTAACAGGTTCAACAGGTGAACGCCTATTGAAAGTCCAACCATGAAGAAGAGAAAAACAATCCAGCGATCCGCTCTCGAGCGTTCCTGCGTATCGCTTCCTGCATGCTCATCGGCATGTTCCCATTTCAGCATTGACCAGAATACCAGGGCTGTGAAAAAAGAAGAAAGCGCATATACTTCACCTTCCACTGCGCTAAACCAGAATGAATCGCTGAAAGTATAAGCCAGGCCGCCGATTACACCGGCTGCCATAACCGTGAATGTCTGGTTTTCGGTAAGCTGTTCGCCCACCGATACAAACATTTTACGGGCAAAGTGAGTTATGCTCCAGAAAAGAAACAGGATAGTAGCTGCACTGGCCAGTGCACTCATAAAGTTGACGGCATTGGCTGCCGTTTGGCCATTATCGCCAAAGAGGACGATGAAAAACCG
>CBFGYO010000198.1:0-6482 GCA_965652975.1 uncultured Chitinophagaceae bacterium
ATTATAAACTCTTTGTTATTGGCGCTGTTAGTGGACTTGCATTTTTTCTCGGCGTCAATTTTCTCATTACCCTGCTTCTTGCAGGCATAGGTTATTTTTTTTGGAGCAAGAAAAACATAATGGTCATCGCAGTAGCCATCGCACTTGCCGGTCTCACTATTTTCACTATTTCCAAGCATGGCTTTCCATTGAAGGCTGAATCATCTAAACAGGCATCTAATACCAAGATAAAAAGCGGCTCAGCCGGACAAGTTCTCCTAACAGGTTTGAAAGGCGGGTTACTAAGTTTTGGTGGCGCTTATACTGCCATCCCTATCATCCAGCAGGATGCCGTAGTAAAGCAACAATGGATGACAGAGAAACAATTCCTCGATGGCATTGCACTTTCCGGAATCCTACCCGCGCCACTGATTATTTTTTCAACGTTCGTCGGGTTTTTTGGTGCAGGCTGGTTAGGTACCCTATTAATAACCATAGGTGTTTTCCTTCCCGCATTTTCCTTCACGTTGTTAGGTCACTCTTATCTTGAGAAAATTATTGGTGATAAAGGGCTGCATAGCTTTTTGGATGGCGTGACGGCCTCTGTGATAGGATTAATTGCAGTAACTGCGATCAAGCTATTCCTTACAAACATCACCAGTTTGCAAGCCATTCTCATTTTTTCAATTTCATTGATATTTTTAATAATATTCAGATCGAAATACACAGTAATTTTCATTATCCTGGGTGCTGGTTTATTCAACCTGGCCTGGCGTTACGTTTAAAGTTTCGAAAATGAAAACTTATTATTGGATAATCCTTGCAACGCTGTCGGTGTTATGGAGCTGTAGCCAAACTTCGGATCAAAAAGAATCTGAAGCCAAAAAGAATCAGGAAGCTATTCCCTGTCCCCCTGGTAGTAGTAAGCTCGATATAGCCAGGATCGAGCAGGTCACCGAGATGAAAGGGACAGAAAAGAATGGAGAATACAAAATAACGGTGCCACAAAATGACCTAAGTATTATCGTTGATGGTTTTAAGATCATTCCGCCGATGGGACTAGGTAGTTGGGTAGCCTTTACACCTTGTGGTGATACTGCAATGGTGATGGGTGATATCATTGTTACAGAAACCGATCTGAAACCTGTTCAGCAGGAAGTAGTCCGCCAGGGCTTTTCCATTACAGCGATACATAATCATTTTGTACGCAATCGGCCCAATGTGATGTACATGCATATTGATGGGAAAGGAAAGTCAGAAAATCTTGCTATAAGCGTAAAAGCAATCTTTGACAAGGTAAAAGAAGTAAGAGGGAAAGATCCGAAGGCCAGCCCGGCAGATAGTGTTGTCAACACGTTGAAAATTGCTATGCTAGATTCAATAATCGGACATAAGGGCGAAATGAGTAAAGGGGTTTATAAATATACAATTGGCAGACCTGATATTGCATTGCAGGAGCATGGAATTCCAGTTAGCACTTTTATGGGCTTCAATACCTGGGCAGCCTGGCAGGGCACACCACAAAAAGCGGCTGTTTGTGGTGATTTTACAATGCTCGAAAATGAAGTCGCACCTGTCATTAAAGTTTTAATCGAAAATGGGATCGAAGTCGTTGCCGTTCATAACCATATGGTGCATGAAGAGCCGAGGATATTCTTTTTGCATTATTGGGGCGTGGGCAATGCAGAAAAACTGGCCAACGGGATTAAAGATGCGCTGAAAACGACAGGTAAAGACACCACTCATTAGTCATTTACCGAAACAATTTCGCCGAGATAGCAGCATGCCGCATTTCTACCATCAAGCCATGATACAAGATAATTATCTCCGTATGGTTTCATGGAAACAAATCCAATGCTCAGCTTTACCGGATGGAAAATCCCCCTACCCAGAATATTTCCGGATCAATCCCCCAGTTGATATATAAAAGTGTCTCCAAAACGAAATGAGAATATTATGTTTTTAACTTCCTCCTCAATAATTGTGCATTCAACGCTACGATAATCGTACTCAAACTCATAAGTACAGCTCCCATCGCCGGGCTAAGTACAAAGCCATAACTAAATAACACACCTGCAGCCAACGGTATTGCAATAATGTTATAACCGGCGGCCCATATAAGATTCTCAATCATTTTACGATAGGTGGCCCTTCCAAAAGCGATCATATTCACAACATCTTTTGGATCGCTATTCACGAGGATAATATCCGCTGTTTCGGCAGCTACGTCTGTTCCACTTCCAACGGCAATGCCAACATCAGCCTGTGCAAGGGCGGGTGCATCATTTACTCCATCTCCCGTCATAGCTACTATTTCCCCTTTATCCTGGAACTCTTTCACTTTATTCTGCTTTTCATGCGGTAGCACGTTTGCCAGGTAACCATCCATACCCAGTTTGCCCGCAACAGAAGCAGCAATTTTTTCATTATCTCCGGTAAGTAAAAATGATTTGATATTCATCTTCTTTAGTTCTGCAATAGCCTCAGCAGAATTTTCACGAATACTATCAGCCAATGTAATGATACCAACAGGTTGATCATCGATCAAAACATAATTTACCGTTTCGATATTCTGGTCCACCTCAGTTGGTATCTCAGGTAGGGCTTTGTTGTGATGTTTAAAATAATTAGGGCCTGCACTAATTACTTTTTTACCATTTACAATTCCGGAAACACCCATTCCCTGCATGTATTTAAAATCTTCAGATTTGAGCAATTGAAATTTCTTCTCCTTCAACTCTCGCATGATACCGGTCGCGATATGATGCTCAGAATGTTGCTGGATGGCCGCTGAATATTGGAGAACTTCATCAGCCTTCATCTGAGAAAGAGTAATTACTTTTTGCACTTCATGAGAACCTTTAGTAAGAGTGCCTGTTTTATCAAATATGATCGTAGTTAGATTTCTTGCACTTTCAAACGCAGTTCTGTTACGGATTAATAAACCATGTGTAGCGGATACAGTAGTTGAAATGGCCACAACTAATGGGATAGCCACCCCTAAAGCATGCGGACAGGACGTAACCATGACAGTGACCATACGCTCTAATGCAAACGATAACTCCTGATCAGCCGTTATCCAGACAATGAATGTTGCTACGCCAACAGTGACTGATACTATGGTCAGCCATTTAGCAACTTTATCGGCCAGGTTTTGGGTCTTTGATTTGGTATTTTGAGCTGATTGGACCATTGAAATGATCTTGTTCAGGTAACTATCAGCACCTATCCCTGTAACTTTTATTTTCAATGCGCCATCTCCATTAATCGATCCACCAATTACCTTTGCGTCCTTTTCCTTCTTCACCGGTACACTCTCACCAGTCAACATACTCTCGTTGATATAAGAGTTGCCTTCAATAATTACCCCATCTGCTGGTATTTTTTCACCGGGTTTGATGACAGCGATATCACTTGTTTTTAATTCCTTCAGAGGGATATCATTAACCTGCCCTTCTTTTTCTACATGCACTACGGAAGGCATTAAGGCAACCAGTGATTCAAGCGCTCTCGATGCTGCCATTTGTGAACGCATTTCCAACCAGTGACCCAGCAACATTATATCTATCAATGTCGCCAGTTCCCAAAAGAAATCCATTCCCGGCAATCCAAATACAACTGCAACGCTATAAATAAAAGCGACAGAAATAGCAATGGCGACAAGTGTCATCATGCCGATAGCTTTATCCTTTATTTCACGGATAATACCAACAAGAAAAGGCCATCCACCATAGAAGTAAATCACGCTTCCCAAGGCAAGCAATACATATTTATCGCCGAAGAACTTGAGCTCGAATTCCAACCATAGCTGAACCATATGTGATAGCGAAAGGACGGGTATTGTCAATACAAGACAAATCCAAAACCTCTTTAAAAAATCTTCAGTGTGATGTCCGGCATGCTTATCATGCATATGTTCACCACCACCCATTTCGTGTTTGGCATGTGGATGTTCCTTTTTAGAGGGTGTATGCGGATGCTTTATCTTAGACTTATCAGCACCGTGTGCATGCTGATGGGAGTGTCCTTCGTGATGATGATGTTCATGGTCCATAATTCCAGATTTTTAAAAATCGACGAATAGTGATTCTTTTCTCACATAACAGCTCGTTGAATTATTTTATATCTGTACCAAATGATTGACTATCCTTTTCTTTTAATTTAAAGTAATTCTCCATCGCTTTCCTTCCGAACCGTTTAAATACAACAGGCGTGACGATAATATCCAGCAATGTCGAGCTTATTAATCCCCCGAGGATCACGGTAGCTACAGGATAAAGAATCTCTTTTCCAGGCGCTGTCGGGTCCAGGGTCAATGGAATTAACGCCAGTGCCGCAACTAATGCCGTCATTAGTACAGGTACCAACCGTTCTTGTGAGCCGCGAATGATCATTTTATCATCAAACTTTTCTCCTTCATGCTCTACAAGGTGTATATAGTGAGATATCATCATGATTCCATTTCTTGAAGCTATTCCCGTGAGGGTAATAAAACCTACGAGTGTAGCAATAGAGAATACACCACCCGTTAGCAAAACAGTAATTACACTTCCGATTAGAGCCAACGGAATATTCAACATGATCTGTAAAGCGATGTGTGAAGATTTAAAGTGGCTATAAAGGACCAGGAAAATGCCTGCAAACGAAAACAGGCTTAAGATGGTAATCATGCGTGTAGCTGACTGCTGGCTTTCAAACTGTCCTCCCCATTCGATATAATATCCTTGTGGCAGTTGAAGGTTTGTTCGTACAGTATTTTGCATATCCTTTACGGTGCTGCCCAGATCCCGACCCTGCACATTGGCTGACACAACAATTCTTCTCTGCGTATTTTCATGATTAATGACATTAATACTATTCTCCAGTTCAACAGTCGCAATCTGACTTAGTGGTATTAAGGCACCCCCTGATGTAGCTATTGGCGTATTACGTATCTGTTCTATATTCGACCTTACTGTGTCATTTACTCTAACAATAAGATCAAAACTTTGCTGACCTTCTATGATCTGGCCCACCTGTTTTCCATTGTAAAAGGTTTCTAGTTCTTCAGCTACTTCTCCCACCTGCAATCCATACTGCCTGATCTTGGCCCTGTCCATCCTGATCATTAATTGTGGAATCATAACCTGGTTTTCAACCTGCGCATCTACAACACCGTCTATTCCAGTTATGACACCCTGCAATTGATTAGCCGTGGAACGAAGAGTCAACAAATCATTTCCAAAGATTTTAATAGCAACCTGGGCTCTCACACCCGACAAAAGATGATCGAGCCGGTGTGAAATGGGCTGACCAATATTTATACTCACACCTTTTATGACATCCAGATTATGTCTTATTTCCTCTAAGATCTTAGCTCTCTCACGACCCCCAGTTTTTTCATCTTTAAGTGCAACATCAATTTCTGAATAGCTTGGTGGCTCAGCATGCTCATCCAATTCTGCGCGACCTGTCCTCCGAGATGTAAGGGCAACACCATCAACTTTAAGAATTTGTTGCTCCGCGATATTGCCAATTTTATTGGATTCTTCTAAGGAGGTACCTGCGGGAGCTATAGCCGTTACGGTAAAACTGCCTTCGTTAAAAGCAGGTAGGAATTCAGTTCCGAAAAAAGGAATAATAGCAAACGATGTTACAATAAGAAGTGCAGCACCTATAATGATTCCTTTAGTTCTTTTAAGACTCCAGTGCAACAGTTTCAAATCCTGCTTTTTCAACCATTTTACAAGTGGGCTATCATGCTCTGCATCAATATCCGTTTCACGGGATGGTGATTTCTTCCAGAATTTAAGGTTTACATGTCGTAAATGTTTTTTCTTACTGAGTAAGTAACTACAAAGGGCGGGTGTGACTGTTAGTGAAACAAAGAGAGAGGCTGTAATGGAAGTGATATAAGCGATTCCGAGAGGCGCGAAAATCCTTCCTTCAATACCCTGCAAATAAAATAGCGGGATAAATACCAGGACAACGATAATCGTTGCATACACAATGGAATTGCGCACTTCACTACTGGCCTCATAAATTACCCGTAATAAAGGTTTGCGTTGACCATCAGGTAATGCCCAATTCTCTTTCAGGCGACGATATACGTTCTCCACATCTACAATGGCATCATCAACCAATTCTCCAATGGCTATAGCTAATCCTCCAAGTGTTAGTGTATTGATTGAAATACCAAACATCTTGAACACAATAGCAGTAATGATCAGGGATAGTGGAATGGCAGTGAGGGTAATAATGGTTGTTCTGAAATTAAGTAAGAACAGAAAAAAGGATAATAATGACCAATATAAACCCATCACGCAGTGCATGTTCAACATTGGTAATTGAATTGACAATAAAACTTCTCTGTTGAAAGACATCCGTATGGATTTTAACATCGCTTGGAAGTGTAGCCTGTATTTCTGCAATTGCTTCGAGTATATCATCTGTTAGAGTAACCGTGCTGGCCGTAGGTTGCTTCTCTATGCTTAATATGACTGCCGGTTTTGCATTAAAAGAAC
>CBFGYO010000199.1:0-6315 GCA_965652975.1 uncultured Chitinophagaceae bacterium
TTTCACATTTTCACTTGTGGGTTTTCCACTGTAGGGGTACATTCAGTTTTACTGAGAAATTTCTACCGGTATTGAATACGCCCTGGCGGCCTGTAGCATTGTTAATGTCTGCATACTTCAGCCGACTAAGGTGTTGCTGGTAAGCTTTGTCGGTGATATTAGATAATACAAAGTGGATTCCAAAGAGCGTACGGTTCTTGCTGGCCACATCTGCACCGAGCCCTGCATTGATCAGGGTGTATGCTGCTGTTTCAGTTTCTGTACCGTAACCGGTAAAGGGCTTATTTTGCTTGAAATTATTATCTGCTTCTACTTTAAAATATACGTCCTGCAGTGATTTGCCCATCTTTTTAAAATTCGCACGCAATTCACTGGTCCAGCGTGTTGCAGGAATCAAAGGAATATTTTTTGATCCGTCTATTGCTTCACTGAACGTACCACGAACAAAAGAAACTGAATTTTCAAAATGTAGCCAGTCGAGAGGATGAGGATGGAGGTCGATTGTAGCTTCCACACCTTTCAGCGACGCGTTATGCTGGTTGAATTGAAATGCAGGTATATCCTCGTTGTCGACATTTACAAGAGAATCTCCCCCGCCTGTTGATTGTAACTTACGGTAAAACACAAAATTGTCTATGCTATTGTAGAAAGCACTCAGGCTGATATTAAAGTGTTCATAATCTAATTCAAGACCACCATCCAGTTGCAAACTTGTTTCGGACTTTAAATTATTGTCTCCATACTCATAACGGTTGGTGCCCTCATGCACACCGTTACTACTGAGTTCCGCAATAGTTGGTGCACGGAAACCTCTTGCGATATTAGCTTTTAAAACTATGCTGCTGCTTGCTTCATAACTAATGCCTGCACTTCCTGAAATATTTGAAAATGACTTTTTGAAATGACTGAATTTTAAATCTGCGCCATCCATGAATTCTTTGGAGTTCAGTGAACGGTTGTCAAATCGAATTCCACCGCTTATCGTTGCTTTCTTAAAAAATCGTTGAGTGTAAATAAACAAGCCTGCATCAAAGAGGCTATACTCTGGAATGAGCACTTCCGTGCCCTTATTCTCGTTCGATTGCTGCATACCGTTTACTCCAATTGTCGTATGCCACTCTTTTATTTCCGGCAATTGCCATTGTAGGTTATAATTGAAAGTTGACAGATCAAAGAATAGTTCTTTTTCCGAAGGATCTTCCGGGTTACCATATTCGGTGCGACGATTCTGCTGGTAGCCAAGATTAACTTTCAACCGGCTTTTGTTGATAGAAAAACTATTGTCACTTACGAGCTTGTTATGTTGTATACGCTGGTAGGGAATAACGGCATTACGTTGTTCGAGATCTGCCGGTGTAGCTACCCGCTCCAAGGGCGATCCAGCATATAGCAGGAATTTTCCTGTAGCATCATCGCGGTCACCTTCCACTAGTCCTGTATGTTGATCAAACCTGCTAAAAATGAGATGGCTGAATCCCCAGCTTTTATTTATTCCCAGGTACCCTCCGAAATTCCTTTCATTGAAACGCGAGTTTAGCACCCTCGAGTCATACGCATTGCGGTAATCGCCAGCATTTTTATAAGTACCATAAACATTCCAGTTGAAACCTTTGCTATTGCCGGCGATATTTCCATTCAGGCCATAGAGCCCATTATTAGTTTGATAATTCGCAAGGATATTACCCTTTATCACTCCTTCAGCTACGGGTGTGTTGGTAATGAAGTTGACAACACCGGCAATCGCATCACTGCCATACATTAAGGAAGCGGGACCTTTCAGCACTTCAACACGGGCGATGCTCAGTTCGTCAATTTCGATCCCATGCTCATCACCCCATTGCTGCCCCTCCTGCCGGGTGCCTTCGTTAATTGTAACTACCCTGTTATAACCAAGACCTCTAATGATAGGTTTCGATATGGCCGGCCCGGTCGACAATTGCGACACTCCGGGTATCCTGGTCAGCGCATCTATAATATTTGTAGAAGCTGTTTGTAATAATGCCTGCCGTCTTAACAAGGTTACTGGTATTGGCGCTTTCCTGATGCTGGTAGCACCAGTTACACCTGTTACAATCACAGCCTGGTTTTCCGTAATGATGGGTGATAAAGCAAAATTCTTTTCCGTATCTATAGTTAGCTCAATATGTTCTACCAGTGTACCATAACCGCTATGAGAAACTTCAATCACATGGTGCCCGTCCGGAATATTGGTGAACATAAAATGTCCCTTGCCATCGGCTGCGGTTCCGATCTTTTCATCGGCGAAATAAATAGAAGCCCCTGGTAATGGTTCACCGGTTTTACTGTCTGTGATGGTGCCGCTAAACCTGACTTTCACAAGTTTGCTTTCGGTGGCAAATGAATTCCGGCTCATAGGGTCACTTATTCCTGCCTGGGCCACTGCCGTGGTTATAAACCCACATAAGATTATACCTATGATTAAAACACTAATCCTCATTTTTTGATACATTGTTGCAAATGTATGAATAAATGTATCACTGTTGCAAAAAATATTCTATAGGTTGAAATTTGGAGGAGATGTAGGGAAATCCAGTTTGCCCGCACCCCGGAAAACTATGGATAGAAAAACTATTGTCACTTACGAGCTTGTTATGTTGTATACGCTGGTAGGGAATAACGGCATTACGTTGTTCGAGATCTGCCGGTGTAGCTACCCGCTCCAAGGGCGATCCAGCATATAGCAGGAATTTTCCTGTAGCATCATCGCGGTCACCTTCCACTAGTCCTGTATGTTGATCAAACCTGCTAAAAATGAGATGGCTGAATCCCCAGCTTTTATTTATTCCCAGGTACCCTCCGAAATTCCTTTCATTGAAACGCGAGTTTAGCACCCTCGAGTCATACGCATTGCGGTAATCGCCAGCATTTTTATAAGTACCATAAACATTCCAGTTGAAACCTTTGCTATTGCCGGCGATATTTCCATTCAGGCCATAGAGCCCATTATTAGTTTGATAATTCGCAAGGATATTACCCTTTATCACTCCTTCAGCTACGGGTGTGTTGGTAATGAAGTTGACAACACCGGCAATCGCATCACTGCCATACATTAAGGAAGCGGGACCTTTCAGCACTTCAACACGGGCGATGCTCAGTTCGTCAATTTCGATCCCATGCTCATCACCCCATTGCTGCCCCTCCTGCCGGGTGCCTTCGTTAATTGTAACTACCCTGTTATAACCAAGACCTCTAATGATAGGTTTCGATATGGCCGGCCCGGTCGACAATTGCGACACTCCGGGTATCCTGGTCAGCGCATCTATAATATTTGTAGAAGCTGTTTGTAATAATGCCTGCCGTCTTAACAAGGTTACTGGTATTGGCGCTTTCCTGATGCTGGTAGCACCAGTTACACCTGTTACAATCACAGCCTGGTTTTCCGTAATGATGGGTGATAAAGCAAAATTCTTTTCCGTATCTATAGTTAGCTCAATATGTTCTACCAGTGTACCATAACCGCTATGAGAAACTTCAATCACATGGTGCCCGTCCGGAATATTGGTGAACATAAAATGTCCCTTGCCATCGGCTGCGGTTCCGATCTTTTCATCGGCGAAATAAATAGAAGCCCCTGGTAATGGTTCACCGGTTTTACTGTCTGTGATGGTGCCGCTAAACCTGACTTTCACAAGTTTGCTTTCGGTGGCAAATGAATTCCGGCTCATAGGGTCACTTATTCCTGCCTGGGCCACTGCCGTGGTTATAAACCCACATAAGATTATACCTATGATTAAAACACTAATCCTCATTTTTTGATACATTGTTGCAAATGTATGAATAAATGTATCACTGTTGCAAAAAATATTCTATAGGTTGAAATTTGGAGGAGATGTAGGGAAATCCAGTTTGCCCGCACCCCGGAAAACTATGTGTCTCTATTATTTGTATGCTTTATAATTGAATACCCGCTTTGTTTAATTGAACCAAAACAGTAGGTTCGCATATCCTGTTGGTGTTTTCGATACCTATTTAACTGCTTAAACTAATGCACATGAAACTTCTATTTTTCTCACTCCTCGTAACGTTTATTACTGGTACAGCCATAGCCCAGTGCGATGTTAAAAAACTTGATAGGCCAGATGGTGTAACGGTGCGGTATATGCAACCTGACAGGGTTGGGATTTCGGATAAAATGATGCTGTCGCTGTCGGTCCAGACAAACGGTTCACAATTTTTTGTGGTAGCACTATCTGTATTTCAAGCAAAAGCGGTGAACATGAAAGGAACGATGACCATACAGTTTGATAATGATAAATCTATTACACTTCAACATTTTGCCAGTCAATCCACGACAGTGGGCAAGTTCCCGGCTACCAATAGCATTTATACAGTAGGTACAGACGATTTACCAGTTATCTCCGTCGCAGATATAAAGAGTGTAACATTGCAAATGGAAGGTGGGGAAACGGTAAGCATAACCCCAAAAGCAAACGCCGATATCCTGAAGAGACAGTATACCTGTTTGAAGTAATGGCAACTTTTATCTTTTAACTTTCATCTTTTATCTTTTAAGTCGCATTCTCCCCCCATCATTGTCGTTTTCACCAACTATGTCTTCCCCTTTACAGGAATACATTTGTGCTATAAAAAAATTAAAACCATGGCACATTTGAATCCTTATTTAAATTTTGAAAACAATTGTCGCGATGCGATGCTATTTTACCGCGATAGTATTGGAGGTGATCTTGAATTGCAGACTGTAGGTGATATGCCCGAAATGGCAGCGCAGATGCCACCAAATATGAGCAAGCATATCCTGCATTCAAAGCTTACGAGTGGCAACATTGTAATCATGGCCTCTGATCTCTGCAGGGAAAAACAGGTGGAGGGGAATACCTATCATCTTTGTATCAATTGTGATTCGGATGACGAGTTGAATACCTTCTTTTCCAAACTTTCTGTGGGCGGAAAAATCACGGAACCACTTGCAGACATGCCATGGGGTGGAAAGTATGGAGCACTCACCGACAAATTTGGTAAAAACTGGATCTTCAACTATCAAAAAAGTTAAAATACATAGCGCCAACACACTTCACTCCATAGTTTATTAACTTCAGTTCCGGGCAGTATCGGCTAACCATGCAGGTACTGCCCGGACATTTTTCATCAACCAAAAACCTCAAGAAATGAAATCTGCGCTAATCGCCCTGGTTGCGATATTCCTCTGCACATCAATGTTTGGTCAAAAGAAAGATGAGATAAATTATTCCGATCCGTTCCAGATAGACAGTTCGGAAATTTTTTTAATCCCCAGGCTTATAGATAATGAAAACCAGGCGGCATACGGTAAAGGCAAGGGGTATTTGCCTTGGGGCAACTACCATGACATCTATTTTTATAATACAAATACTAACACCACCAGGAAGCTTTTCGATACCACCCTGGCCATCATCCATACATTTACTGAAAGGAATTATTATAATAAACCGGTAAATGAATACCCGCTAAATATTTTACCGAAACATATCGTATACCTTGTACGTACAGACAACTTCAATAACGATAATGGCCTTGATTCTGACGATCCGGTTTACCTCTATATCTCTGCCAGGAATGGTGAAAATCTTAGGGTCATTACGCCTAAAGGAGTTCATATACTCAGTTGGACAGCTAGTAAAGACAGGAAGATATTAATGGTAAAAGCAATGAAAGATTCCAATGGCAACAAGAAATTTGGTGTAGGTGATGATGAAATATATTACCGCATCGACCTCGATGAAAACATATCGAATATAAAGTGTTACCCCGTATTGTAATTTTGCTGTGAGCACTACGCATAACTCATAAAAACGGCGTATGAAAGCAAAACAATTTAATAGGAGTGGACCGCACCTACCCGTCAGGAACCTCCAGGAAACACTGGCATATTACCGCGAAAAACTGGGTTTCACAGATGAATGGACTTTTGGGAATAAGGATGGAGGTATCCGTCGTGATCAAATGCGGCTGTTATTTGGTGAAGACCCGGAATTTGTGAATGAAATTAATACTACCACACATCGTTTGCCGCTCGTTTGGTTTGTAGATAATATTGAAGCAATCTATGCCGAGTTTAAAGACAGGAATATTGCCATCGCAGATTCCTTGAAAATGCACCCCTATGGTCTTCAGGAATTTTCATTTATTGATATCAACGGATATTATATTCGCATAGCTGAAGCCGAACAAGTATAACTGATACCTGCATACTGCCAATCGAAGTTTACGATGAGAATATATTCCTTGATCATTTTTGTATTGCTGCCCCTTTTTTCCCTATCTCAATATGTAAAGGTCCGGGGTACCGCCTTCGAC
>CBFGYO010000200.1:0-6195 GCA_965652975.1 uncultured Chitinophagaceae bacterium
AGCCTTGATTTTTTTTTGTTACTTTTTTTGCATCAAGGCAAAAAAAGTAAGCAGAATCTTCGCAAGTGGTGACGTTGCACACAAAGCACGCTAAGAAGCGCAAAGGGCTTCGAATTTTAAAAACCCTTGGCGTTCTTTGCGTGCAACCTTCCTCGAACTATCCTACTAATTAAATAATTGTTTTAACACTCATCCAACTTTAAACAACCACCGTCCAGCCCGCTACCGGCATCCATACGGAATGATCGTAGCACTTCAGCAAATGATTTTTTGTATTAGATAATAGTTTTTTCATTGGGTTATTCCTATTGCAAATCATCTTTCTGCTTAGGGCAAAATGAACTTAATTTTAAAATTTCGACCGGAAAAAACTATTATCTATTATCTAATTCACTATTATCTCCTTCGAACTAGTTCAATAACTGAATAATAGTTTTAACGCTCATCCAACTTAGCACACCAACAACAGTCCACCCCGCTACCTGCATCCACACAGGGTGACGATAGCCCTTCAACAAAGATTTTTTTGTGGCAGCAATGAGGATTACTGCAAGGGCAACTGGCAATATGATACCATTAATAGCACCCGCCATTACAAGTACCCTTACCGGGTTGCCAATGGTAATAAAGAGGAGCGTGGAAATTATAATAAATAGTGAGATGATCAATTTCTCGTTTCTATTGACCGCTGGCAGCAATGTTTTCCAAAAGCTTACTGACGTGTACGAAGCGCCAACCACGGAGGTGATAGCCGCACTCCAGAGCACAACTCCAAAAAACTTGTATCCAATCGTACCTGCCGCTGCTTCAAATACTGAAGCAGCAGGATTTGCGGGCGACAACTGGATGCCCTGCGAAACCACACCCAAAGCAGCGAGGAATAATACAAAGCGCATAATAGAAGTGATAACGATACCACTTACCGAACTTCGAGTTACGGCAGCAATATTTTGCGGACCCCTGACACCCGCGTCCAACAGGCGATGTGCACCTGCAAAAGATATATAACCGCCAACAGTTCCTCCAACCAACGTAATTATTTTCATAACGTCGATTTTTTCAGGCCACACTGTCCTGTAAAGCGCTTCGCCCACTGGTGGATGAGATGAAATGGCGATGTAAGCGGTCAAACCAATCATTAGCAATCCCAGTACCTTCGCAAACCCATCTATCAATTTTCCTGCTTCTCTAAACCAAAAGATCGCCAGTGCAATCACACAACTGATCACTGCACCGGTAGTTGTATCCATACCGGTAAGCACATTTAATGCAAGACCACAGCCCGCAATATTTCCAATGTTGAAAACAAGACCACCAGATGCAATCAAAAAAGCGAGGAAAAAGCCGAGGCCGGGCAATAGATCATTTGCAATATCCTGCGCTGTTTGTTCGCGTACGGTGATAATGCGCCAAATATTTAATTGTGCGCCGATATCGAGTAGGATGGAAATAAGAATAACGAAACCAAAACTTGTAAGCAATTGTTGAGTAAACAAACTCGTTTGTGTCAAAAATCCCGGACCGATGGCCGAAGTGGCCATCAAAAATGCAGCTCCGAGTATGGGTCCTTTGAAGCTGGTGGCAAAAGATTTTTTATCGCTCATTGAGATTTGGATTCTCGGGTCAACTATGTTAATCTATGTTTCTATGCTCCTATGTGGTAAAGCTATGGTTTCCCTTCTCGGAAATGTCGCGGGTAGAAACCATACTTTTACCACATAGGAGCATAGAAGCATAGATCAGCATAGAGTGTTTTATTTCGCGGGTGGAGCAATTGTAAAACCGTTAAGCTTTAATCCTTCATTTATTTTTTTTGAAAAAGCTACCGGATCTTTTCCATCACCATGTACACATATTGTTTCTGCAATAATAGGCAGTTGCTTTCCCGACAATGTCGTAACCGTTCGCTCGCGGACCATTTGTAATACCTGTTTCAAAGAATCATCATCCGATTCTATCATCGCGCGGGGAAGTGACCGCGGTGTAAGCGTGCCATCGTCCTGGTAGCTGCGGTCAGCAAAAACTTCGGACACGGTTCGAAGCCCCAGTTTTTTGCCTTCTTCAATGAGGCTACTGCCACTAAGGCCATAAAATAAAAGGGTGGGATCAAAGTCTTTTACAGCGGTTGCAACGGCGCTGGCCAGCGCGGGTTCTTTAGCGGCCATATTATACAACGCACCATGAGGTTTTACGTGATGAATATGAGTATCCAGCCCGGTGGCCAGTTCAAACATAATTACCAGTTGCTGCGTAACAAGTTCATACACCATTGCTGTCGGAAGACTCATCTCTTTACGACCAAAATTTTCTTTATCCAGGAAGGAAACATGTGCGCCGATGGTTACTTTATATTGCAATGCGAGTTCTATACATTTCCAGATCGATTTTTCATCACCTGCATGGTAGCCGCATGCGATATTGGCCGAGCTGATGAAAGGCATGATGCGTTCATCGTTTCCGGCACCCTCACCCATATCGCAATTGATATCAATATTTGACATGTAAAAAATTGTCCAGTTTTAGTTTGCATGCATGCTGCAATTGCAGTAAATGTTGCTGTTGCTTCAACATCAACTCTTCTGCTTTGCGCAAGTCGGTAAAACGGAAACGTATGGCTTCACCTGGTTTCATTTGCGCAAGTTTGGAGTGATGAGCAGTGATTACATGTGCTATACGCGGGTACCCGCCACTTGTCTGGTGATCGGCCATCAAAATAATCAATTGTCCATCTGGCAATAATTGTACAGTTCCAAAATTTACCGCGGTTGAAATAATTTCTTCCGTATTCGTTACGTGCAATGCTTCACTCTTTAAACGATATCCCATGCGGTCCGACTGGCTGGTGATAACAAAAGGCTGACTAGTTAACTGATCTTTTCCCGCATCCGTCAGCCGTTCCCATTCATTGGCAGGCAACACCCAGATCTCATGACTACTTCCTTCTGTCGGCATTATGTCGGCCTTCCATGGTAGCATGTGAAATTCCTTTTTACCGATATGTGGGCAAAAGTCGATTTTCACTCGCATCGGTACCTCATCATCTTTTTGAAGTATCCTGCCATTAAATCCTCCAATACCTGCTTTCAGATGTGTACTGGAACTATTGAGCCAACGCTTAATGTCCAGCCCATTGTGAATGGCGAGATAGGCTCTTGCGCCTTTTTTTAAAGCATGAAACTGGAGAATGCTGTATTTGTTGAGGATAATAGGATGCATAGTCGAAATTTCATCACCATTTACATGTGCAGAAAAATCGGCGCCTGTAATTGCGATCAATGCAGGTTGTTCGAAGAAAAATTCTGAAGCTGGAAAATGCAATTCGATAACTGCTTCTGTAGGGTCATTACCAATGAGGATATTCGCCAGTCGGGCGGCCATTTTGTCCATGACGCCACCGGGATTTATTCCAAGGTGCTGCCATCCATATCGTCCCATATCCTGAACCGTATCGAGAATGCCTCCTTTAATAATTCGCAAATTCATCTTTACTGATTGGAATGAATTGAACTATGTCGCCGGCATGTAACACTACCGGCTCATGCTGTTGTGGGTCGAATAATTTCATCGGTGTACGCCCGATTATCTGCCATCCTCCCGGTGATGCTTGAGGATAAATACCTGTTTGCCGCCCTGCAATGCCAACGCTGCCTGCCGAAACCATGCGTGGTTGCTCTTTTCGCGGCATTGACATTTTTTCATCCAACTCGCCCATATATGAAAAGCCAGGTAAAAATCCCAGCATATAAACTCTGAACTGTTTACCAGTATGCAACCGGATCACCTCTTCTACTGAAATATTATTTTTTGCTGCTACTTGCGAAATATCTGGCGCAAAATATTCGTCATAACAAACAGGAACAGTCATGGTGCGCTGCTCCCTGGTTGAAGGTGGGGTAGGTTTATCTAGGAACTGCCTCGCCTGTTGACTCATCCATTCAAATACACCTGTACCCGGCGGAATCATTTTAAATAATTCCGTTGTATTATAATATATCGTCAACGAGCTGTATGCGGGTACTGCTTCGAGCTGACCTGGAAGAGGGTTTGCTTTCAATTGATCAAACAGCTCTAATACGGTAATATTGATGCCTTCATCAATGATATTCCCGAAATCGATGGTCAAAGCGGCATCGCCAAGCGGGAAAATACGGTATGGGAACTGGTTGGTCATTTTAAAGGTATTTGAAGATACCAACTTAACTTTACTCCCGGATGTCGCGATTTAATAAAAACGATAGCATTAATCTTTTATCTAAAATTACTCCCCGTCGTGCATGGAATGGATTAAAAGTGCTAAGTAGTTTTTATATCAGCAAATGGACAAAAAAAGCTGTGCAGTGGGGTTATCCAGTTTCCATTTCATTTGAGCCTACAACGTCGTGCAACCTGCGCTGTCCCGAATGCCCCAGTGGACTTAGATCCTTTACACGGCCAACCGGTATGCTGAAGAAAGATTTTTTCAGCGAAACGATCGACCAGTTGCATAAGGAGCTTTTGTATCTAGTTTTTTATTTCCAGGGCGAGCCTTACCTCAACCCGGATTTTCTTGATATGGTGAGTTACGCCTCCCAAAAGAAAATTTATACTGCTACCTCTACAAATGCCCATTACCTGACTGATAGTAATGCAAAGAGAACGATCGAAAGCGGGCTCGACAGGCTCATCATTTCCATTGATGGCACCACCCAGGATGTATACCAGCAATATCGCGTAGGTGGCCAGTTGGATAAGGTCATTGCCGGCGCAAGGAATATTGTAAAATGGAAAAAAGAATTAAATAGTAAAAAACCATTTGTTGTGTTCCAGTTCCTGGTAGTAAAACCAAACGAACACCAGGTGGAGGATATAAAAAGATTGGGTCGCGAGATTGGTGTGGACGATGTATGGTTTAAAACTGCGCAGGTATATGATTATGTCAACGATCCTAACCAGCTTATACCTACAAATGATAAATACAGTCGCTACCGGAAAACTGAAAATGGATACAGCTTTAAAGGAAAACTTTCCAATCAATGCTGGAGGTTGTGGCACGATCCGGTAATAACATGGGATGGTCTGGTAGCGCCCTGTTGTTTTGATAAAGATGCGCAACACCGGCTAGGGGATCTTAAGAAAAAACCTTTTAAAGAAATTTGGAAGAACGGGGAATACACTAAATTCAGAGAACAGATATTAAAAGGTAGAAGAAATATAGATATCTGTGCCAATTGCAGTGAGGGTACCAAAGTTTGGGAGAGTTCTTAACCACCCGGCGTACGATAATAAATACTGATGAATAATAAATAGCTTGTCTATGCAAACCCCTTCATCTATTTCTACCAGGCTTCAATATCAGCATAAGTCACTGGTGGATATTATCGATGGTTTGGCGGATGAACAAGTCCGCCGCCAGGTAAATCCGGGCAAATGGTCGATTTATGAGAACATTGTTCACCTGCAAACCTACCAACACGTCTTCATAGGCAGGGTAAAGCAAATGCTAGAGGGCAACAACCCCCAGTTTGACCGGTACACAGCAGAAGGTGATCCCGCATTCCTCGACAATCTTACCAAATCAAGTCGGGAGATCATGCAGGACCTGCTCGCGACACGTAAGGAACTGGCTGCAGGTATCCTCTCCTTTCAAACTGCCGACCTCCAAAAAACGGGTGTACATCCCACCTTTGGTCAAATGAATATGATCCAATGGCTGAATTTCTTCCTGCTACACGAAGCTCATCACCTCTTTACCATTTTTAAAATGGCGGCAGAATTAAAGAAAACGGATAAAAATGTCGAAATGTAATTGTGGAAATGTGAAAATGAAATATAAACGTCTTTAATTTGGGTTTAGAGCTTGTA
Organism: uncultured Chitinophagaceae bacterium; assembly: GCA_965652975.1. Taxonomy (GTDB): domain Bacteria; phylum Bacteroidota; class Bacteroidia; order Chitinophagales; family Chitinophagaceae; genus CADEDV01. The sequence continues at coordinate 5,842 of CBFGYO010000200.1, forward strand.
AACCCCTTTTCACATTTTCATATTTCCACATTTTCACATTCGCCTCTACCATCGCACCATTTGGCGATAGATCGAAGTATAAAAGGATGCAAAGCCTTCTAAAAAGCTGCGGATAGATTCGTTGAGAACTTTCATAACTAATAAGGTTGGAGAATAAGTAACGGTTGACCAGGCAAAAGAAGTGATTATAAAAACACCACCCAATACCACAAAGAGACCATTTTGTTACTATTTGCTGCATGGCTATTATAAAGAAATGGTAAAGTCTTCCTAAGAACAGTCAAGAATTTGGATATTCGATGTTGCAACATTAATTTTGTGCTGTTCAATTTATCACACACTAAAACTTTACAC
>CBFGYO010000201.1:0-6152 GCA_965652975.1 uncultured Chitinophagaceae bacterium
ACCTGTTTATTCTAAATATCAATTGTACAACACCTGCAAAAAAACCATACATCGCCAGGTCGATAATATTCCCGCTATATACCCGCTGGACTGCCGCATCATTGCTGTTGTACATCCCTGAATGGTTTAGAAAATACCATGCAGGTCCCATTATGGCCGCAATGCCAACCCCAATGAGCATGATCCTGTACGATTGCCTTACTCTTTTTTGAAACCGGATATGTTTGATATGGGAAAGTACTTCCTGTATTTGCAGCGTGCTAAGCCCTTTTAAATGGAGGAGTTGACGGATTTCATCGTCGTTATTATAGAGGTCCATCATTCCAAGTACATAGTCGGCTTCCTGCCTGAGATCGAAGTTGGTCATAGTTTCGGTGCGTAAGGCCTGAAAATAAACAATTTACCATAGTTAGTAAAAACTTTGCCCCGAAATAAGCGCCACGGTCCCTTAAAGCTGTTCGAGGCTCCCGGAAAGCGCCAATTCTGTAGTATATTTGCCCCTTGTTTTGCCGGGAACGGCAGGTTAATTTTCAATTATGAGTCGCAAAGGAAAAGTTTTGGTAGCCATGAGCGGGGGTATAGATAGCACCGTCACAGCATTGATGCTGAACGACGAGGGCTATGAGGTGGTTGGTATCACCATGAAGACCTGGGACTATAGCAGCAGTGGCGGTGGAAAAAAAGAAACCGGCTGTTGCAATGTAGACAGCTTCAACGACGCGCGACAGGCAGCGGTTGAGCATGGCTTTGCCCATTATATTCTTGATATCCGGGAAGAGTTTGGAGATTTTGTGATCGAGAATTTTGTAGATGAATATCTTGCTGGCCGCACACCTAATCCCTGTGTGCTTTGTAATACACATATTAAATGGCGGGCACTATTGAAAAGAGCGGATGCACTCAATTGTGATTTTATTGCAACTGGGCATTATGCCAAAGTTCGTCAACACGACAATGGCCGTTACGTTATCAGCAAAGCAATTGATGATACAAAAGATCAGAGTTATGTGCTTTGGGGTTTGCAACAGGACCTGTTGAGCAGGACACTGTTGCCATTAGGCCCTTATCGTAAAACCGAGATACGTCAAATGGCACTGGATTACGGGTATCCTGAACTCGCAAAGAAGAGCGAAAGCTATGAGATCTGTTTTGTACCCGACAATGATTACCGGGGCTTTTTGAAAAGAAGGGTGGATGGACTTGAAGAGCGGGTGAATGGCGGAAACTTTATTGATAAGGATGGCAATATCCTCGGTAAACACAAGGGTTATCCCTTTTACACGATTGGTCAACGTAAAGGGCTTGATATTGCATTTGGCAAACCCGTGTTTGTTACGAAAATCGATCCTGAAAAGAATACAGTAATGTTGGGCGATGAAGAAGATCTTGATCAGAATGAAATGACCGTAGGAAAGCTAAACATGATCAAGTATGATACAATCACTCCCGGCATGGAAGCTATTACCAAGATCCGTTATAAAGACAAAGGAAGCCTTTCCAATATATACCCTGACAACGGTGTAATGAAAGTACGTTTTTATGAAAATGCCAAAGGCATTGCCCCCGGCCAGAGCGCCGTATTTTATGAAGGCGATGATGTTATCGGGGGTGGCATCATACAGGGTTCATGGATTAGATAAAAGTTAAAAGATAAAAGATAAAAGTGGCACCAGGTGGTAACGTCCGACCTGGTGCCACTTTTATCTTTTATCTTTTAACTTTTATCTTATCAGCGTCTGACAATCAGTGCAATAAATATCGATTCGGTTCGTTTTACACCGGAACCTATGACAAGCCGTGATTTGTTTCTATTTTTACCAGCGGCATTGGCGAGATGAATTGCCCATAACCGACCCAGTGAAACAACAATAAAACCGAACAGTATTGTATTCCTGTACAAGTAACCCACTTATGAGAATCCAGTCAGTTAAACTTTTTAGCCTGTTTATAATCCTGTTGTCTGCAGCCGGCTGCTCTGAAGAAAAAGAGCAATTTGAAACAGAATCGATCGCAGCTTATAGCATGCCCCTGCAGGTTGGCAAGTATTTTATTTACCGGGTCGATTCCCTGGTATTCCCCAATTTCGGACGCAATACGGAAATCCATAAATACCAGCGGAAAGAAGTAGTCGAAGCTATTTATACTGACAATGAAGGTCGCCCCACTTATCGTATCAACCGTTATATACGCGACTCAGTAAATGCGCAATCATGGACCGCCGCGCAACCCTGGATGGCCAATGGCAATTATTCTGTAACGCTTATAGATGATCAATTGGAGGTGATAGAACACAACCTTCGTTTCATAAAATTACATATGCCCCTTAAAGAAGGATTTGGATGGAGTGGCAATGCATTTTTACCTGATGATCCTTACACTAGCTTATTTGGAACATTTGGTAATGACGACAACATGGACAAGTGGGAATATTATTATGATGAATTTGAACCCACATTCACCTACCGCAATAAAACATATGCGGATGTATGGACCGTGGAACAGGAAGACTTTTCATCCAATATTCCCGTTATAGATGTTTCCGGTTATGGTACCAAATCAAGAGCTTTTGAAAAATATGCGAAAGGACTTGGTCTGGTATACCGCGAATGGGAATTATGGGAATACCAGCCTAATACAACCGGTACCGGTGGCCCGTATAAACAGGGCTTCGGCGTTACACAATGGTTGATTGACCATAACTAGTATTGACCAATATTGGCTAAATTTGAAGTTGGTCCAAATGCCGGCTCCCGATGATACGAATTGCAACACTGGTCATATTTTCCTTTCTTTTTCATTCTCAAATAGCAGCGCAGACTACTCGCTATATTGTTAAACTCAAACATAAGGGCGGCACACCTTACAGCATTTCCAATCCATCGGCGTACCTGTCGCAAAAAGCAATTGCCCGTCGCACAAAATATGGTATCGCTATCGACAGTACAGATTTACCACCAGTGCCCCAGTTCATCACACAAATTGGGAACGTAACGGGGGTAACGGTGCTGAACATTTCCCGGTGGCTCAACTCCGTTACCATTAAGACGTCTGACCCAAATGCAATAACGACGATCAATGGATTTGCTTTCGTAGAAAGTACTTCCGGAGTAGCGCCAAGATGGTCACCCGATGTTGTCAATAATCAATCGAAATTTGAACAGGAGATAGAAGGCATCAACCCAACTATGGCGCGCGAGCACCAGGTTACTGCTGATTACTATAACTATGGCACGAGTTCATTTAATGAAATACACTTGCATAACGGAGAGTTTCTGCACAACATCGGCCTGAGAGGACAGGGAATGGAAATAGCAATGCAGGACGCAGGTTATTTCAATTATACTTTATTAAAAGCATTCGATAGTGTAAATCTCAATGGGCAGGTACTTAGTACATGGGATTTTGTAAATCGTGAAGCAAGTGTAATTGAAGACAATTCGCATGGCATGCAATGTTTTTCAACAATTGCTGCCAATATACCCGGGCAGTTTGTTGGTAAAGCACCGAAAGCTTTATTTCACCTGTTCAGGACGGAAGATGTCAATGGAGAATACGTAATAGAAGAACACAATTGGGTATGTGGTGCAGAGCGCGCGGATAGTACAGGTGCGGATGTGATTACCTCGTCACTGGGTTATACTACATTCGACATTCCGGGATTTGATCACGACTATGCAACCAGGAATGGAGACATTGCAATGGCCACCATTGGCGCCGATCTCGCGGCAAAAAAAGGGATCCTTGTTTTTAATTCCGTGGGAAATATCCGGGATGCAGCAACGCATTTTTTAAGTGTCCCGGCAGATGGTGATAGTGTAGTAGCAGTAGGGTCAGTATCAGCCGCTGGTGTAGTAGCTTCTAATTCATCATATGGCCCATCGGCAGACGGACGTATAAAACCGGATGTAGCATCAGTAGGTGCGAACGCGGTAGTACAAACAACTGCCAATACAATTGGTACAGCCAGCGGTACTTCATTTGCCGGGCCTAACATGGCAGGATTAGCCACCTGCCTTTGGCAGGGATTTACCGAAGTAAATAATATGAAGATTGTTGCAGCGCTTAGACTAGCTGGAAGTAAATCATCTAATCCTGATGACAGGGTTGGTTACGGTATACCGGATATGAAAATTGCATTTGGGTTATTGCTCACGGAATTTGCAACATCATCCGCAACCTTAAGCGCATGTGCCGCCACCATTAGCTGGACGAGTAAGGATGTGTCGGCCATGAAATATGAAGTAGAAAGAAAATTGCCGGGTGAAGTATCCTTTACTAAAATTGGAGAAGTAACGGCACAGGCTGGGTCGAATCTCGCAATACGTAATTACACTTTCAACAATAATATTATTAGCCCTACCCCGGGGGCGGTTTCTTACCGCATTCGCCAAATTATCGACACATCGGTGGCGGGATTTAGAGCAGTATATATCGATACAGCTACCATTACCACTTCTTCAGGCTGTTTTGCTACTGGCACGGGCAATCCTACTGCAGATGAAGAAATGGTTTCAGTTCGACCAAACCCCGTACACAACACTGCGTTGACGCTGGTAATTACAACAACTAATACAATTCAGAAAATGCCGGTACAGGTGTTTGACAATAAGGGTCGTCTCTTAATGCAACTATCACTGTCAAAAGGCACAGGTACATTGTACCACCAAATAGATATGCATACACTTCCTGCTGGCAAATACTATATTAAAGTTTATAATGGAGATAAACTGCTGGGAAGAACAGAAGTAATTAAACTATAACTTCCCTGTTGCTGACTTTCGAAATATGGCTGCAAACATTGTATCGGCCTTTTCTTCATACCCTGGTAATACTTTCATTTTTATTAATTCGAGTGAGGAGTCTTGCTGTATGAATTGTACTACTTCCTCATTCTCTTTCTTAAACACCGAACAGGTGATATACAAAAAATATCCGTTTGGATGAAGATACCTTGTTGCAGTGCTTACAATCTTTTTCTGCAAAGCAGCATATTTTTCAATACTGGTCGGATTGAAATAATATAATTGTTCGGGCGTGCGGCTCCATGTGCCACTGCCAGTACAGGGCGCATCACAAATTACCAGGTCGAACGCAGGTGTATTAGAACGACCACCACGACTGTTCGGGAAATTAAATAAAGGGTTGGTAAGATCGCCTGTAAACGCATTATAATTATAGATCCCTGCCCGCTGTAATCTTCTTTTAAGATTTACAATAATTGATTCCCGTATATCGGACACGGTCAGGTTAATGTCCTTTAAGATATCAAAGGCCAGGATAGATTTTCCACCACTTGCTGCGCAACAGTCCCAGATTTTCCATGGTTGTATTGTAGTCTTTTCTACCAACCCCATCAACTCCCCTACCCGTTGTGAATTATAGTCCTGGATCACCGCTTCTGTATCCAACTCAATGATTGAATCAATGGTTGACGAATTGGCAATTGCAACGCAATTAGTTGATTTGAGTGTATACGGTATAGTTGCTGACTCCAGTTTTGCTACCGTCATTCTTTCCTTTCCCGGCCGCAATCGCAAAAAGAGATCCGGTTGTATAAAAAATGATTCATTCCATTTTACAAGTTCTACTTCGCTACCCAGCTCTTCCTTCCATGGGAATACATCAGAAATTTCCGTATCATTCTTTAACCCGGGTAAAGCATTGGCACCTTCTTTTAAAAGTGCAAATTTTTCAAGACTGGTTTTACCGGCATACTCATTCAGGTCGGGTTGTAAAGTTGCAAGCATTTCAACCGGTGCATGAGAAGTAAAGAAGAGTCCAAGTATTATGCGTGTATCCGTTGGTACATCTGCGAAAGCCTTTCCGAGTCTGAAATAGCAGTAACACAAATGGCTGATATGCTTCCTGTCTTTTGAACCGTACTTCTTGTGTTGGGAAAAATATTTCTTTAAAAAAGTGGAAAAGGGCTCCTGGCCCTTATATCCTCCCAGTATCACTGTGGCGGTATTTAGATAAGAATAATACCTGTTCATTTCGCAATATACGGAGGCGGACCTCAATCCTGATTTTTAATTATTTAAAATAACGTAGGTAAGTCTTTTACGCATAGAGTTCTGTGATGATCTATGAAGCATAATTTGTCGAACTGTCGGAGTACTGGGCAGGTCATTATAATGATGCAGGCGTTAAAA